>NZ_JBQCWZ010001021.1:0-529 GCF_051956895.1 Neisseria sp. P0021.S006 | reverse complement strand
GTTTTGTAGCCGCCAAACGGTGCACCGGCAGGCAGGCGGTTGTAGCAGTTTACCCAAACGCGGCCGGTTTCCAATGCATTGGAAACGCGCAGGCAGCGGTTGATGTCGGTACTCCAAACTGCGCCGCCCAAGCCGTATTCGCTGTTGTTGGCCATTTTGATGACTTCTTCTTCGGTTTTGAATTTAATCACGGTGGCAACAGGGCCGAAGATTTCTTCTTGGGCAACACGGGCTTCGTTGCTGCTGGCCTCAATCAAAGTAGGCTCGACAAATTCGCCTTTGCCCAATTCGCCTTCGATTTTTTTACCGCCGGTAATGATGCGGCAACCTTCTTGTTCGCCGATTTTGACGTATTTCAAAATGGTCTCGAGTTGACCGGCATTGACTTGCGAACCCATTTGGGTGTCGTCTTCCCAAGGCAGGCCGACTTTGATTTTTTTGAACTCTTCCGCCAAGGCATTGACGAATTTATCGTAAATACCTTCCTGAACGAAGATACGAGAACCGGCGCAGCAAACTTGGCCTTGGT
>NZ_JBQCWZ010001020.1:0-530 GCF_051956895.1 Neisseria sp. P0021.S006 | reverse complement strand
AAACAAACACACCAAACAAACACCCCAACAACAACAAACAACAAAAAACACACAAACCCACAAAAAACACAAAAAAACCAACAACAAAACCACAACCCCACAACACCCAAACAAAAAAACCCACCCCCCAAAAAACACCCCCACCCAAACACACAAAACAAACAAAACAAACCCAAAGAACCAAACCACCCAAACACCCAAAGAAAAAAAAACCAACCAAAACCCCACAAACAACAAAAAACAAACACAAAAAAACCCACACACAACAACCACCAAAACAAAAAAACAAACCAAAAAACCCAACCACAACAAACAACAACCCCACCCCCAAAACCCCAAAAACAACACCAAACACACCAAAAACAAAACAAAACACACAAAACCCCACCCAAACACAAAGAAACCACCCCCCAAAACCCAACACCCCCCACCAACCAACAACGAACCAACAACACAAAAAAAAAAAAAAAAAAACCCCAAAAAAGAAACAAAACCAAAACCAAAACCCAACACACACCAACAACAAAAAC
>NZ_JBQCWZ010001019.1:0-530 GCF_051956895.1 Neisseria sp. P0021.S006 | reverse complement strand
CTCCCGCACAATGCGACACACCGCCTTTTTTACCCGAACAAGGCTGACGGCCCTTAGCTTGTACAGTTAAAGGCACAGACACCAAAGCCAAAGTTACGCAGGCAATTAATAGTTTCTTCATGATTTATCCTCATATGATATAGTCAAAATGTTGTTTGATTATACGCAATATGACTACAAACAAAAAGGCCGCCTGAAACAGGTTTTAAACCCCATTTCAGACGGCCTTTAATCAAGCTTTAAAAATCCCAGCCTTTAGAATCCATCCCAACCCTCCATCATTCCTGCCAACCTCCCAGTAAATCCACCAACTCACCAAGAATCGCACTCAGTGCAGCCTCCATCAGTAGCTGTGTGGCATAAGCCATACTTTCCGCATCATCGCAGCTGCCTTCAGCTTCTTCCTGCACAACGTCCAGCCATTGGATACGTTTCAGTGTTAAATCCTGTGTCAGGATAAATGCCACGCGGTCATTCCATACCAAGCCAAGTTCGGTTACTTTCATGCCATTTTTGGCGTGTTGTACCAC
>NZ_JBQCWZ010001018.1:0-531 GCF_051956895.1 Neisseria sp. P0021.S006 | reverse complement strand
GCTATGAGTTCTACCACAGGACTGGCATTGACTCCGCGCGAGACGCCGCAATCCGTCAGCGTTATTACAAAAAATCAAATTAACGATCAAGGTATTACTACGCTGGCAGATGCGTTGAAAACAACGACTGGCGTAAATGTCGTTCGCCAAGGGAACCGCACCCATTTCCAAAGCCGCGGATTCTATATTGAAAAATTGGAAGAAGACGGCATGGCTACCACTATTGGTGCGCCGGGCATATTTGGCAGTCCTGCCAGAGACGGGCACAACATCACCGACCTTGCCATGTATGACCACATTGAAGTTGTGCGCGGTGCGGTCGGGCTGACCCAATCCAACAGCACGCCCGGAGGTACGATTAATGCCGTACGCAAAAAACCGACGGTTAAAAAACAAATCAGTATGAATGGTTTAGCCGACCGTTTCGGCAAACGGCATATCGAATTGGATGCCTCGGGCACTTTAAGCTCAGAAAACCAATTCCGCGGACGTATTGTCGGCAGTTTTGATCATGACAAAACATTTCAGGAT
>NZ_JBQCWZ010001017.1:0-531 GCF_051956895.1 Neisseria sp. P0021.S006 | reverse complement strand
GCATAATCAATTTCACCACGCGCCTCAGTCAGGCTTTTGCCCTGCTCCATCGTCATGATACGCGCCAGTTCTTCTTTGTTTTCTTTAATTAAAAAATACCAACGCCACAACACATCGGCCCGTTCCAACGCGGTTTTTGCTGCCCATAATTTTTGTGCCGTCTCTGCCTTTTGAATCAAAAGCTTCAGGCCGTCTGAACCAGTCTTACGGACAAATGCCAAAGCCTCACCTGTTGCAGGATTATCAACTCTAATGGCATCTGGAATCGGAGAAAAGGAAACATCGGGATGATTGAGAAAACGGGCAAAATTTTTCATGAGAAACAACCTTTCTAAAACCGAGGATATACGTTCATTATCATATTCATACCAAGAAAGCGCAACTGAATCGCAAAATAAGACAACAGCAAAGGCCGTCTGAATATCTTACAGCCGATCTTTGGTTTAGCGACATCATATCCATCTTAATAACGAATGAAATACGATTATTAATACTCTACCTCAAAAGGATAAGACACATGTATTACAACAA
>NZ_JBQCWZ010001016.1:0-531 GCF_051956895.1 Neisseria sp. P0021.S006 | reverse complement strand
GAACATGAGCCGCTGGTATTGCCGACCCGCTTCCCTGCGCTGTTGGTAAACGGTTCGTCCGGTATTGCCGTCGGTATGGCAACCAATATCCCGCCGCACAATTTGGGCGATACCATCAATGCCTGCCTGCGTTTGTTGGATGAGCCTGAAACTGAAATCGACGAGCTGATCAACATTATCCAAGCGCCCGATTTTCCAACAGGCGCAACTATTTACGGCTTAAGCGGCGTGCGCGAAGGCTATAAAACCGGCCGCGGCCGCGTGGTGATGCGCGGTAAAACCCATATTGAGCCTATCGGTAAAAACGGTGAACGCGAAGCCATCGTTATCGATGAAATCCCATATCAAGTAAACAAAGCCAAGCTGGTTGAGAAAATCGGCGAGTTGGTACGCGAAAAAACGTTGGAAGGCGTATCCGACCTGCGCGACGAGTCCGACAAATCCGGTATGCGTGTCGTGATCGAATTGAAACGCAATGAAAATGCCGAAGTCGTTTTGAACCAACTCTACAAACTGACCCAGCTGCAAGGC
>NZ_JBQCWZ010001015.1:0-531 GCF_051956895.1 Neisseria sp. P0021.S006 | reverse complement strand
ACAGCAACGCGCTCTACCGCCTGCCAAAAATCGCTGAATTGCGCGACAAATCTCAAGAAAACGAACGTGAGCTGAAAGCTTCTGAATTTGACCTGAACTATGTTGCACTGGAAGGCAACATCGGTTGTATGGTTAATGGTGCCGGTTTGGCGATGGCCACTATGGACATCATCAAACTGAAAGGTGGCCAACCTGCCAACTTCTTAGACGTTGGTGGCGGCGCAACCAAAGACCGCGTGGTTGAAGCGTTCAAACTGATTTTGGAAGACAAATCCGTTAAAGGCGTATTGATCAACATCTTCGGTGGTATCGTACGTTGCGACATGATTGCGGAAGCCATCGTGGCAGCCGTTAAAGAAATCAACGTCAACGTTCCTGTCGTTGTTCGTTTGGAAGGTAACAACGCCGAACTCGGCGCGAAAATCCTGAATGAATCAGGTCTGAAACTGACTTCTGCAGACGGCCTGAATGACGCAGCCGAAAAAATTGTTGCAGCCGTAAACGCCTAAGGAGAAAAGAATGAGCGTATTG
>NZ_JBQCWZ010001014.1:0-532 GCF_051956895.1 Neisseria sp. P0021.S006 | reverse complement strand
CCGGCAACGTATTCATGGTCGGCAACGATCCTATGGTCGTTCAAAAAACCGAATACATCAAAGGCGGCCGCTCTTCCGCCAAAGTCAGCATGAAACTGAAAAACCTGCTGACCGGTGCCGCTACTGAAACCATTTACAAAGCCGACGACAAATTCGACGTCGTGATCCTGTCCCGCAAAAACTGTACTTACAGCTACTTTGCCGACCCAATGTACGTCTTCATGGACGAAGAGTTCAACCAATACGAAATTGAAGCCGACAACATCGGCGACGCGTTGAAATTCATCGTTGACGGCATGGAAGACCAATGCGAAGTCACTTTCTACGAAGGCAACCCAATCTCCGTAGAATTGCCTACCATCATCGTTCGCGAAGTTGAATACACCGAGCCTGCCGTTAAAGGCGATACTTCCGGCAAAGTGATGAAAACCGCACGTCTGGTCGGCGGCACTGAAATCCAAGTGATGTCTTACATCGAAAACGGCGACAAAATCGAAATCGATACCCGTACCGGCGAATTCCGCAAACGCGC
>NZ_JBQCWZ010001013.1:0-532 GCF_051956895.1 Neisseria sp. P0021.S006 | reverse complement strand
GCGTTTACGAAAAAGGCGGCAAAATCCCGCCCGAACGTACCTTGGCGTAAGAATTCGGCGTATCGCGCCCCTCGGTCAGGGTCGCGCTGAACATCCTGATTGCGCGGCAGGTTTTGGAAGCGCGTCAGGGCGATGGCTATTACGTTTCCGTCAAACCGCAACAAGATTTCCTCCAAAGCTGGCAGGAATTGCTCGGCAAACATACCAACTGGGAAACCGACGTTTTCGATTTCAGCTGTCACGTTGAAGGCTGTATGGCGGCACTGGCCGCCGAAAGACGGACTGACGCCGACTTGAAACGGATTGACTTTTGGCGGCAGAAATTTGAAGCGGCCTGCGAAAGCGGAAATTTGGAGCATCAAGCCGAAGCAGACGTTAGCTTCCATCAAACCATTGCCGATGCCGCACACAATATCCTGTTCAGCCACCTTTCCAGCAGCCTGCTCAAAATGCTTTATCAGCAAACACGCAGCGGCATTATCTATATCCATCAAACCGAAGACCCGCGCCCGACGCTGATTGCCCAGCACAG
>NZ_JBQCWZ010001012.1:0-532 GCF_051956895.1 Neisseria sp. P0021.S006 | reverse complement strand
ACGCAGAAACCATCAAATTGGTTGAAGAAGGCAAAATCAACCTTGAGCCTTTCATCACCCAGCGCATCAAACTGGACGAATTGATTTCCGAAGGCTTCGAGCGCTTGATCCACAACAACGAATCCGCAGTAAAAATCATTGTCAATCCTAATCTTTAATCCTAAGGCTTAAAGAATAAACAGGCCGTCTGAAACTTTTCAGACGGCCTGTCTACTTGATAAATTCCCGAATGGCCCAATTCTCTGCCGACCATTCACTTATCAAGAGTAAAACTCCATGAATCCAAAATACGCCCCACTCTTTCAAACATACACCCTCAATAACGGCGTAACCATCAAAAACCGCCTTGTCGTCGCCCCCATGACCCATTTCGGCTCACAAGCCGACGGTTTGATCAGCGACCAAGAGCGTACATTCCTCAGCAACCGTGCAGGCGATATGGGCTTGTTTATCACTGCCGCCACTTTGGTTCAAAAAGACGGCAAAGCCTTTCACGGCCAACCTGAAGCCACAGGCGAACACTGCCTCGACA
>NZ_JBQCWZ010001011.1:0-532 GCF_051956895.1 Neisseria sp. P0021.S006 | reverse complement strand
CACTTACGCTTACAACGGCACGGTGATGCAGCAACAAGTATTCCAAAACGGCAAATTGGTTAACGCCAAATACTAAAGGCCGTCTGAAACGGCTGGGGAGTATGTGAAACTTGATTACAAAATATTTTTAACATTCAAACATTTGAAATATTTTGCACCATTTTCTTGAAAATATGGATTGACACATTTTTTCCAGCCATTATAATACGCCCCATTCCCCGATAGCTCAGTCGGTAGAGCGACGGACTGTTAATCCGCAGGTCCCTGGTTCGAGCCCAGGTCGGGGAGCCAAATTTCAAAAGCCTGAACTGCTGTTCAGGCTTTTTTACATCAATAAGGAACGCTTGTTCTTTCCCAAAGAAAGCCCATGAGTCCTCATAATAAAAAAGGCCGTCTGAAACCCAAATCTGGCTTCAGACGGCCTTTTATTTATTTTTAAATCAACGGAAGAAATCGCCCATACCGGCAGGCAGGCCTTGGGTGAATGCACCCATGGTTTTGTTGGTGGTTTCTTCGGCTTTTTCAGAAGCGG
>NZ_JBQCWZ010001010.1:0-532 GCF_051956895.1 Neisseria sp. P0021.S006 | reverse complement strand
GCCGGAGTCTTTCTCCTCAGTCGTACCGTTTTTGAAAAAAGTACCGCACAACCTGCTGCCCTTTGCTTCACGCGCCAACCAAGCCTACCGCTACGCCGATGCGCTGGTTGCCGTATCGCAGACTTATCTCGACCGCGCCAAAGAAGCCAATCCGAACGTACCTGGCGAAGTCGTTTATATTGGCGCGGATTTTCCCAAACTCGATGCCGCGCCTGCCAAAGATTTTAGCGACGACAAAACCCGCTTTTTCTACTTGGGCACGCTCAGTTACAGCTATGACGTGGAAACCGTGTGCAAAGGCGTTCTCAAGCTGCTGGACGCCGGCGAAAACGTCGAGTTGCACATCATGGGCGGCGGCCCTGATTTGGACAGGCTCAAACAATACGCCTGCGACGACATCAAGTTTTACGGCTACATTCCCTATGCCGAAATGATGTCGGTTGCCAAGGGCTGCGACATTGCCATCAACGCCATCCAGTCCTATTCAATGGCATCGATTACCAACAAACTCTCCGACTATATGGCTTTGCAA
>NZ_JBQCWZ010001009.1:0-534 GCF_051956895.1 Neisseria sp. P0021.S006 | reverse complement strand
AGCTGGCGCATATCGACGCCGTCAAGGGTAACGTTGCCTTTTTCAGTGTCGTACAGACCGCTGGCCAGTTTGAGCATGGTGCTTTTACCGCTGCCGATACGGCCCAAAATACCGACTTTTTCACCCGGTTTGATGGTCAGGCGCAAATCTTCGACGGCGCTGTTGTTGTCGGCTTGATATTTGAACGATACATTTTCAAAGGTAATGTTGCCTTGTACGTTGTCCAAAGTAATGTATTTGCGTTCCGGATTGCGCTCGATAGGGCGGGTAACGATGTCGTTTACACCTTTGAGGGCAAGTTTGGCCTGTTGGAAGCGGGTGGCCAAACCAGCGATTTGTGCCAACGGCGCCAAGGCGCGGCCGGACAGAATCACAGAGGCAATCAATGCACCCATGGTGATACGTTCCGCATGGTTGTCGGCATGAATCAAATAGGTACCGACGACGACCAAGAAGACGGTATTGAGCTGCTGCATGGCAACGGCGAAGTTGACCATGAAGTTGCTGGTGTCTTTGACTTTGATGGAAGAAGCG
>NZ_JBQCWZ010001008.1:0-534 GCF_051956895.1 Neisseria sp. P0021.S006 | reverse complement strand
ACGAAACCTACCGTCTGGTCGATGCCGGCAGTTTGGCCTTGTTGGAAAAATTGAAACAGGCTTAAACCGACTTTAACAATAAAAGGCCGTCTGAACAGCTATCCGCAAAAGCCATGCTTTCGTGATTACCTGTTCAGACGGCCTTTATTGATAACCGCAATCAACCTACGCGATAAAACGCCAGGCTGCCCAATAAATTCGGCAGATGTTTGACCTGTCGGTTGCCCGTCATGACCGCACGCTCAAGCACACGGATTTTATTTTTGGCACACAGTAAGTCAAAGTCTTTGAGGGTACACCAATGGATATTGGGCGTATCGTACCAATGATACGGCATCCGCTCGGAAACCGGCATATGGCCGCCAACGGCGATTTGAAAACGGTTGCGCCAGTAGCCGAAATTAGGGAAGCTGACAATAGCCTGCTTGGCCACGCGCATTAGGCAGCGCAGGATTTTTTCCGTGTTCTGCATCGCCTGAATGGTTTGGCTCAAGACAATCACATCAAAACTTTGATCACCAAAAGCCACCAAAC
>NZ_JBQCWZ010001007.1:0-534 GCF_051956895.1 Neisseria sp. P0021.S006 | reverse complement strand
GTAAAACGAAAGGCGTTATTTTACCTGAAAAGACATATAAAAGGCCGTCTGAACAAGTATGAAAACGAAATCAACGATTTCTATTTCACTTATTCAGACGGCCTTTATGAAATGACAGTCGGAAATGCTTTCAAATTGTCTGTCGTTTCAATTAAATTTGAAGATCGCCATTGTCCGCACGGATTTGGCGCAGGAATTTTTGTGTCCGCTCATGTTTGGGATGATTGAACAAATCTTGCGGGCTGCCTTGTTCGACAATAACGCCGCCGTCCATCACGACGACGGTGGTTGCCACTTCCAAGGCAAATTTGATTTCATGCGTAACGACAACCATGGTCCAGCCTTCTTGTGCCAATTCCTTCATGGTATCCAAAACATCTTGCACCAATTCAGGGTCAAGCGCGGAAGTTGGTTCGTCAAACAGCATCAGTTCAGGCTGAATCGCCAATGCTCGGGCAATGCCGACGCGCTGCTGTTGACCGCCGGAAAGCTGGTAGGGGTAGAGGTCAATCTTATCGCTCAAACCGACTTTTT
>NZ_JBQCWZ010001006.1:0-535 GCF_051956895.1 Neisseria sp. P0021.S006 | reverse complement strand
GTAAAGACGGTGTAGATGGTAAGAATGCTAAAGCCGACGTTAAAGACAACGGCGACGGTACTCACACTGTAACCATCACTGATGGTGAAGGTAATACCACTACTACTATCATTAAAGATGGTAAGAATGCTGAAGCCGACGTTAAAGACAACGGCAACGGTACTCACACTGTAACCATCAAAGACGGTAACGGTAATACCACTACTACCATCCTTAAAGACGGTGCTACTGGCGCTACTGGTGAAAAAGGTGACACTGGTGCCGCAGGCGCTAAAGGTGAAAAAGGTGACACTGGTGAAAAAGGTGGCAGCATCACAGGTGAAGTTGTAGATAATGGTGATGGTACCCATACAATCACTGTTACTGATCTTGATACCGGTTCAGTCACTACTACCATCGTTAAAGACGGTAAAGACGGTGTAGATGGTAAGAATGCTAAAGCCGACGTTAAAGACAACGGCGACGGTACTCACACTGTAACCATCACTGATGGTGAAGGTAATACCACTACTACTATCATTAAAGATGGTAAGAA
>NZ_JBQCWZ010001005.1:0-536 GCF_051956895.1 Neisseria sp. P0021.S006 | reverse complement strand
GTTTTCAATTATATTTAAGATATGAATTCGCGGTACTCCTCCCTTGATAAAGGGAGGCTGGGTGGGATTCAAAGGGGCAGTCATGAACAGTATTCAAAATTTAGAACACAGTCGCTCCGATCAAGCAGAAACAATTATTACCAAAACAACATGTCCCTATTGTGGCGTGGGTTGTGGCGTTGATGTCAGTGTCCAACATAAAGCGAATGGCACGACGGTACAAGTTGCAGGAGATCTAGAGCATCCTTCAAACTTTGGACGACTCTGCATTAAGGGCAGTAATTTAGCCGATACCCTAGGTTTGGAAACCCGCGTCTTACAGCCTATGTTTGGTCGTAAAAATCATCGTCAAGTCACGACATGGGATCAGGCGATTGAGAAAATTGCAGACCAGTTCCAAGTGTGTATTGATCAATATGGCGCTGACAGCGTTGCATTTTATGTCGCAGGGCAGTTGCCGACTGAAGACTATTATGTGGTGAATAAATTTGTAAAAGGCTATTTGGGCACTGCCAATATTAATACCAACCCACGCT
>NZ_JBQCWZ010001004.1:0-536 GCF_051956895.1 Neisseria sp. P0021.S006 | reverse complement strand
ATATTGGTGTGAACGGCATAGGCAAAGTCAATCGGCGTCGCACCTTTAGGCAAGGTAAGGATATCGCCTTTCGGGGTAACGATATAGACTTCGTTGGGGAACAAATCGACTTTGACATGCTCCAGAAACTCGATAGCATTTGAGCTGCTGGCCTGCAGGTCAAGAATATTTTTCATCCATCGGTTCATATGGAGGACGGCTTGGTCAGGAGTATTTTCACCGGATTTGTAAATCCAATGACCGGCGATACCGCCCTCAGCCACTGCATCCATTTCACGCGTACGGATTTGCACTTCGATCGGCAAACCGTAAGGACCGACTAAGGTCGTGTGCAGGCTTTGATAACCGTTGCTTTTCGGAATGGCGATATAGTCTTTGAAACGGCCGGGCTTGGGGTGGTATAAATTATGCAATGCACCCAACGCGGCATAACAGGCAGGAATATTGTTTACAATGACCCGAAAGCCGTAGATATCCATTACTTCGGCAAAACGCAACTTTTTAGCCAGCATTTTTTGATGGATGCTGTATAAGTT
>NZ_JBQCWZ010001003.1:0-537 GCF_051956895.1 Neisseria sp. P0021.S006 | reverse complement strand
GTTCATCACCGCTTGTCCTGCTTCTTCGGTATAGCTTTCCGCGCGGCCGCCGTTTTCGGCCACCAACACGTCATCCAGCCACATTTTCAAAGCATCGACGTCCAAGTCTTCAATACCGGCATAGCCGACGACTGCCAACAGACGGCCCAAGTTCGGGTCGGAGGCAAAGAACGCGGTTTTCACCAAAGGCGAATGGGCGACGGCATAAGCCACTTTGCGCGCCTCTTCGCGGGTTTTCGCGTTTTGCACTTCAATCGTAATGAACTTGGTTGCACCCTCGCCATCACGGACAATCGCCTGCGCTAATTCCAAAGCCAGCGAACCGAGCAAGGCTTTGAGCTGCGCATAGCGCGGATCGGCGGTGTTGTCGATTTCGCTCTGACCGCAACGGCCTGTCGCCATAATCACGAAGCTGTCGTTGGTGCTGGTATCTCCATCCACAGTAATCGTATTGAAACTTTCGTCTGCAATTTCTTGCGTCATCAGTTGCAAAATTGGTTGGGACACTTTGGCATCGGTGGCGATAAACGACAACAT
>NZ_JBQCWZ010001002.1:0-537 GCF_051956895.1 Neisseria sp. P0021.S006 | reverse complement strand
GACGAAGAGCTGTTCGAAGCCATTGCCACCTATAAAAAAATCACGTCCAACAGCGCGCTCAAACGCCAAGCCCAATTTATCGGCCGCCTGATGCGCGATACCGACCCTGCGCCCATCGAAGCTTATTTGGCCAAACTGCGCGGCGACAATACGGCACATAATGCCTTTTTGCAACGTGTCGAGCAGGCGCGTACACGACTGTTGGCAGACGATGGCGCGATTACCCAATTTATGGCCGATTTTCCGCAAGCCGACGCCGGCAAATTGCGTACCTTGATCCGCAACACCAAAAAAGAGCAGGAACAAAACAAACCGCCGAAAAACTTCCGCGCGTTGTTCCAAGAAATTAAAGCAGTGATGGAGGCCGGTCAATCCGACGTTTCAGAAGAAGGGAAGGATTGGGAAGAATAAACCTTAAGGCCGTCTGAAAACGGATTGCGGTTTTCAGACGGCCTGTATCGTAATACCGAAGGAGGATGACCATGAAATTTCGCCACTCTGCAATCGCCTTGCTGGTTGGTGTATTGACCCTCAATG
>NZ_JBQCWZ010001001.1:0-538 GCF_051956895.1 Neisseria sp. P0021.S006 | reverse complement strand
CCCACATTCCAGGCAACAAGCGTGCGCCCAGTGCCGAAATCCCCAGCCACAACAACACCGTAGCCCAAAGCCATTGAAACCGCTGTGCGCGAAAAATAAATGCCAACGATACCGCAGCATACGCGACGGCAAACCAAAAATCCAAAGAAACCATCATGAATACTGCAACTCGCCTTCAAAAACGGTTTCAGCAGGGCCGGTCATTTGCACATCGCCGCCTTCTTCCCAACTGATAAACAGTTCGCCCCCAGGCAGAGTAACACGCACAGGCGCACCCGCTTTCAGCAAGCCATTGCGCACGCCTGCCACCACGGCCGCACACGCTCCAGTGCCGCAAGCCTGAGTTTCCCCCACCCCGCGTTCAAACACGCGCAGGCGGACTGACAACTCATCTTCAACCTGCAAAAAGCCGACATTGACCCGTTCAGGAAACTGCTCGTGCGATTCAATAGCGCCGCCCCAATGCTCCACCGGTGCGGTTTCAACATTATCAACCAAAATTACCGCATGCGGATTACCCATATTCACACAGCTTACC
>NZ_JBQCWZ010001000.1:0-539 GCF_051956895.1 Neisseria sp. P0021.S006 | reverse complement strand
GTGTTTACGGTCTGTTTCAGCAGGTCGGTCGCGGAAAGGTTGTGGCCGCTGCGGTCGATGTTCGGCGTGGTGAAGACGCGGTTGGACGTGGCGGTTTCAAAGCCGCTGCGGTTGGTGCGTTCGCCGGTTACGACGACTTCTTCCAACTGCACCTGTTCCGCATCTTGCGCCGCATCGGCGGCATAAATCCATTCGGAGGCGAAAGCGGCAGCAATCAATAGGGGGAGGCGGCGGAGGGTGTGTTTCTGCATTTCCTTATCCTTTCAGACGGCATACGTCGGGGTGGATTGAACATCAGGTAATCCAATTGCTCCGTCAGTATGCAAATATTTGTGTTTACACATTTACATAAAACAAACTATTAATGTAAAGTATAAGAAATAAGAAACAGGAATGCAAGTGTTTATCATTCACTTTGTTTCCCCTCTTATCGTGAATTGTCCAAAAAAATCCCTCTCCTATTTGGGGAAGAAGGTTGTAGGAGGAAAATTATGTAATCTTCATGAATTTAGCCTGCTAAGCATTCGACAGCCTCTATC
>NZ_JBQCWZ010000999.1:0-539 GCF_051956895.1 Neisseria sp. P0021.S006 | reverse complement strand
AGCCTCCGGATACGCCGACCACCACATCGACATTCGACATCAAAGACTGTTTTTTACCGCCTATGGTAATCTGCTGCTTATGAAGCTGCTCCAACACGCCATAACCCAAGGCCGCCGCGCGAGTACCGCCGCCGGAGAACATCAACACAACAAGCGTATCGTCTTCGTCGTTGTGCTGAGGCCGGCTGGTTTCAAAGCGGTAGCCACGCTGCAGGTCGACCGTATCAATACCGGCGACAGGCTGATATTTCATCAGCGAACAGGCGGATAATAGGGCTGCAGAGAGCAGGGAAAGGGCAGATTTAAAAGGGAATTTTGGCATAAACATAGGAAAGTCGGTTGTTCATTCAAAACGGATTATAAAGGTTTTCAGACGGCCTTTATAGAAGGCAGATTTTCAGACGGCCTTTTTGCGTCGATTTTCCGTTATAATCGACACAATCTTTATCTTTCCAAACCCTTATGGCGCAACCAAACCGCATCAACCACGAACCTATCTTTCTGCTTGCTTCCGCCCCGTGGCGCGAGAGCAGCTTGTG
>NZ_JBQCWZ010000998.1:0-539 GCF_051956895.1 Neisseria sp. P0021.S006 | reverse complement strand
CGCATCAATAGCCGATTGGAACAGGGCAGCTTTAAACGGCAAAATACCCAAGCCGGAAGAAGTACGCGCCTCAGGGAAGAAGCTGACATTCTGCCCTGCTTTCAATGCTGCACAAATCGCCTGATTAATCGGCTCGACATCACGGCGGGAATTGCGATTGATAAACACCGTGCCGGCATTTTTACCCATTTTCCCCAAAACCGGCCAACCGCTGATTTCCTGTTTCGCAATAAAACTGCTCGGATAAACGGCGCTCATGGCAAAAATATCCAACCAAGACACATGGTTGGCCACCACCAAAGTACCACTCACATTTCCTTGAGGCGGTACGCCGATTTCCAATTCGATATCCAAAGCATCCAACGCACCTTTTCCCAAAACAACCACAGCATGATTGCGTTCCTCTGCATTGTTGCCATCAATGGCACGCAAATCCCGGCCGGTTCTAAATAACCAAGCTGCCAAACGGCAAAGTCGGCTCAGACGTTTAAAAAAAGGAGCTTTTTGTTTAGACATAAAATTTCTTCTGTATTGTGTTC
>NZ_JBQCWZ010000997.1:0-540 GCF_051956895.1 Neisseria sp. P0021.S006 | reverse complement strand
GCATTATCCAGCCGGTTATTGTGCGCGAACGTGGTTTGTCCCAATATGAATTGATTGCTGGCGAACGTCGTTGGCGCGCTTCCCAGTTGGCCGGTTTGACCGAAATTCCCGTCGTCATCAAAACCATCAGCGATGAAACCGCGTTGGCCATGGGTTTGATTGAAAACCTGCAACGTGAAAACCTCAATCCGATTGAAGAAGCTCAAGGTTTGAAACGCCTTGCCGATGAATTCGGCCTGACTCATGAAACCATCGCAAAAGCCGTCGGTAAAAGCCGTAGTGCCATCTCCAACAGCCTGCGCCTGTTGAGCCTGCCTGAGCCGGTTCAGGAAATGCTTTACCAACGCCGTCTAGAAATGGGGCATGCCCGTGCGTTGCTAACTTTGCATGTGGTTGACCAATTGGAGTTGGCGCAAAAAGCCGTCAAAAACGGTTGGTCGGTGCGCGAAGTAGAACGACGCAGCCAGTTGGCACATCAAAAAGCCAAGCCCGAAGCAGCCAAAACCATCAGCCCGGATATCCGCCGTATTAATGATGCCC
>NZ_JBQCWZ010000996.1:0-540 GCF_051956895.1 Neisseria sp. P0021.S006 | reverse complement strand
ACTAAATTACTTTGTAATTTTTTACTCGATATAAGAATTATTAATATTTCAAACCAGAAGGTATTTTATGAACAGCAAATTAGCCCTGATGCCGCTTGTGGTTGCAAGCGCATTCGCTTATGCCGCCGATGAAGCCACTTCTGCTCCCGAAGCATATGCAGAAGTGCAGGAAGTCAAAGTCCATGCCGACGCTAAACGCGTGAAGGCCGCACGCTCTTATTCTATTGCCAGCGACGGCGACTTACGTGACCGTGTGAACTTGGGCGTATTGGGTAAAGCCAACGCTTTTACCGCGCCGATTACCGTCGTCAACTACGACGAACAAGCCCTCAACAACACCGAAGCGCGTACTTTGGTGGATGCCGTAGCGAAAAAAGACGCTTCCGTTTGGCAGTTCGGCGGCGAAAGCAACACATTGACCGGCCTGTATTTCCGCGGTTATCAGCTTGATGCACGCCAATTCAGCGTCAACGGTTTGGCAGGTATGTACGGCACGCAAGGCACGGCCAGCGTGCAAGTCGGCTCCGCACAACTGATTAA
>NZ_JBQCWZ010000995.1:0-540 GCF_051956895.1 Neisseria sp. P0021.S006 | reverse complement strand
TGATGTGGCTTTGTAACCGATAAGCGTATTTTGAAAAGGCCGTCTGAAACGCTTCAGACGGCCTCTGTCTCTTGATAACTTACTTTTTGCCATTATGTCGTTTTCGTTTGATAATATATAAACACGAAAAACACCCGCCAAACAATCAATAGGAGGCTTTGCCATGCAACAAAAAGTCCGTTTTCAAATCGAAGGCATGACCTGTCAGGCCTGCGCTTCGCGTATTGAAAAAGTATTGAACAAAAAAGATTTTGTCGAATCGGCAGGGGTGAACTTCGCCAGCGAGGAGGCGCAGGTTACGTTTGACGACAGCAAAACCTCCGCAGCCGACATCGCCAAAATTATCGAGAAAACCGGTTACGGCGCGAAGGAAAAAACGGAAGACGCGCTGCCGCAGCCCGAAGAAACAGCGCATGTAAACTGGAGGCTGTGGCTTTTGCTGGTCATCAATATTCCGTTCTTAATCGGCATGGCAGGCATGATGATCGGGCGGCACGATTGGATGATTCCGCCTGTATGGCAATTTGTGCTGGCAAGTAT
>NZ_JBQCWZ010000994.1:0-540 GCF_051956895.1 Neisseria sp. P0021.S006 | reverse complement strand
GTCATGACGGTCCGGTTATTGCCGCTACCGACTACATCCGCAGCTATGCTGACCGCATCCGTGCCTACATCCCTAACGACTACCACGTCTTGGGTACTGACGGCTTCGGTCGCTCCGACAGCCGTGCCAACCTGCGCAGCTTCTTCGAAGTTGACCGCTACAACGTTGCCGTTGCTGCATTGAGCGCATTGGCTGAGCAAGGCAAAGTCAGCAAAGAAACCGTTCAACAAGCTATTGAAAAATATGGCATCAAGGCCGATTCAGCCCCTAGCTGGAAACGCTAATTGATGTTTCAGACGGCCTGTTTGCTTCATTCAGACATCAGGCCGTCTGAAAATCGAATGCTTGAATGGTTTAACAAACTGTACCGATGCCGTGCGAAACAGTTTTCAGACGGCATCAAACTGAAAATATTAAAGGAACTCAAATGAGTATCGTAGAAATCAAAGTCCCTGATATCGGCGGTCATGAAAACGTCGACATCATCGCCGTAGAAGTTAAAGTAGGCGACACTATTGCCGTTGACGACACCCTGATTAC
>NZ_JBQCWZ010000993.1:0-541 GCF_051956895.1 Neisseria sp. P0021.S006 | reverse complement strand
GGTTTGACGGTCACGCCGCGCATCATGTCGGCGTAAATGCGCAGGGTGTCGATAAGCGTGTCGGCAGTGTCAAACAGTGGCTCTTTGTCTTCCTGATTGTCTTTGTTGTATGCCAAAGGTTGCGATTTCATCAGGGTAACCAGGCCGATCAGGTGGCCAATCACGCGACCGGATTTACCGCGCACCAGTTCGGGTACGTCAGGGTTTTTCTTTTGCGGCATGATGGAAGAGCCGGTGCAGAAACGGTCGGCAATATCGATAAAGCCGAAACGCGGACTCATCCACAAAATCAATTCTTCGGAAAGACGGCTCAGATGAACCATAATCAGGGAAGCGGCGGCGGTGAACTCAATGGCAAAATCGCGGTCAGATACGGCATCGAGCGAGTTTTGGCAGATTTGCTCAAAGCCCAACAGCTCGGCGGTAATTTCGCGTTGAATCGGGTAGGTGGTGCCGGCCAGTGCGGCGGCGCCGAGCGGCATACGGTTGACGCGTTTGCGGCAGTCGGCCATGCGCTCGAAATCGCGGCCGAGCATTTCGA
>NZ_JBQCWZ010000992.1:0-541 GCF_051956895.1 Neisseria sp. P0021.S006 | reverse complement strand
TTATTGTTTCACTGCTTCGATTTGGATATTAATGTTTACTTTTTTGCTCATACCGGCACTCACCAAATAATCCAAGCCCCATTTGGTACGGTCGATGGTAGTGCTGAAGTCGCCGCCACACACTTCTGCTTTTGCCATCGGGCTTTGGTAGCAGTTGAATTTGTCGGCTTTGAGTTTCACCGGCGCAGTTTTGCCGTTCATGGTCAGATTGCCATCAACGGAAAGCAGTTTTTTGCCGTTGAAATTGAATTTGGTGGATACAAAACGGATTTCAGGGTATTTGTCTGCATTGAAAATATCGGCAGATTTCAAATGTTGAGTAAAGTGATCAGAACCGGTTTGCAGTTTGGACAAAGGCAATACGATATCGATTGAGCCTTGGCGTTTGGCACGGTCAAATTCCAAATTACCGGTCAAACCATAAATACCGCCGACGTTGGTGCTGGTGTTGAAATGGTCGATGGCAAAGCGGGCATTGGCATGGAATTCGTCCACTTTATAAACAGCGGCAGACGCAGCAGAAGCCAATATGGCCGAACAC
>NZ_JBQCWZ010000991.1:0-542 GCF_051956895.1 Neisseria sp. P0021.S006 | reverse complement strand
TGGTTTACCACAACAAAATCGGTTCGCAAGCCGAGCGTATCGAGCGTCTGCAAAGCATTGCCGCCCATATCGCCAAAGCGTTGGGCGCGGATGCTGCCGCAGCCGAGCGCGCCGCACGTTTGGCCAAAGCAGACTTGGTGACCGAAATGGTCGGCGAGTTCCCCGAATTGCAAGGCACGATGGGCAAATACTACGCCCGCTTGGACGGTGAAACCGAAGAAATCGCCGAAGCCATCGAGCAACACTACCAACCGCGCTTTGCCGGCGACAACCTGCCAGAGGGCAAAGTGGCAACCGCCGTTGCTTTGGCCGACAAACTGGAAACCTTGGTCGGCATTTGGGGTATCGGCCTGATTCCGACCGGCGACAAAGACCCATACGCCCTGCGCCGCTCCGCATTGGGTATTTTGCGTATGCTGATGCAATACGGTTTGGACGTAAACGAACTGATTCAGACGGCCTTTGACAGCTTCCCGCAAGGTTTGCTCAACGAGAAAACGCCGTCTGAAACCGCCGACTTCATGCAGGCGCGTTTGGCCGTG
>NZ_JBQCWZ010000990.1:0-543 GCF_051956895.1 Neisseria sp. P0021.S006 | reverse complement strand
TGCGTTCTCGACCTTTTTATGCCAGAAGCAGGCATGGATGCCATCACTTTAATCGAACAACAGGGTATCCGTATCCATTATCCGATGGAACAAAGCTGCTGCGGCCAACCGGCCTATTCGTCAGGTCATCCGAAAGAAGCCTTTGATGTTGTCAAAGCGCAACTGGATTTATTCCCTGAAAATTGGCCGATTGTCGTGCCTTCCGGTTCTTGCGGCGGCATGATGAAACACCACTGGCCGACTTTGTTTAAAGGTACCGAGTACGAACAAAAAGCCATTGATTGCGCCAACCGTATCATTGAATTTACCCACTTCCTGCTGGCGATTGGTTACAAACCTGAAGATAAAGGTGAGCCGGTTAAAGTGGCTGTCCATACTTCCTGCGCGGCGCGTCGTGAGATGAATGTCCATGTGTCAGGCTGGCAGCTGATTGACGGCATGGAAAATGTTGAACGTATCGTTCACGACCATGAAAGCGAGTGCTGCGGTTTTGGCGGTACATTCTCTGTGAAACAAGCCGATATTTCCGGTGCGATGGTAACC
>NZ_JBQCWZ010000989.1:0-543 GCF_051956895.1 Neisseria sp. P0021.S006 | reverse complement strand
CTACCGCATTGACCGAAAACGACCACATGCTTTTCAGCATTATCCCGTTTGAAGGTACTGCACCGCACCGCCGTGTCGTTTTGGCCTATCGCCGCAACTTTGTCCGTCCGAAAGCACTGACTGCTTTGCGCACTGCCATTTTGCAATCGCAACTGACCGGTGTAACGTTCGTCAACGAATAAACCGCAAAACAAAAGGCCGTCTGAATGTTCAGACGGCCTTTTTATTTTTAACCGAATAAAGGATTAGTAGCGGGTATGAACCTGACTGCCGATAACGCCACCCAAAGCCGCGCCACCCAAGGTAGAACCGGTATCGCCACCAATCAAGTTACCTGCCACGCCACCCAATACCGCACCAGCAGCAGTGTTGCGTTGGGTTTGGGTCATATTGGCACATGCACCCAAAGAAGCGGCCAGCATGATCAAGGTCACAGTTTTTGCAAAAGTTTTCTTCATGGTTTGATTCTCCATCAGGGGTTAAGCTGTATATGGAGCAGTATGGCACAACCTTTCATTAATATATTTTCTGATAAGTAAAGAC
>NZ_JBQCWZ010000988.1:0-544 GCF_051956895.1 Neisseria sp. P0021.S006 | reverse complement strand
AGCCAGAGCCAAGCATTGAGATTTCATAGGCAGTCTTTTGCCATCAAACCACGAGCTCAACCCCCACAAAGATTTAGGGTTAAACCCCGTCAAAATCAACCTACCCTCGGGTTTTAATATCCTAAATGCTTCTTGCAACACCAAATCGGCAGTTGAAATTTCCAAAAGATGGGGCATCAATAACACATCCACGGAATGCGTTTCAAATGCCAACATTTCAGCATCCATCCGCACATCGCGCGGCACCACAATCATATTTTCAGACGGCCTCTGCCATATGCCGCCCAATTGAACCACCACTTGGCCATTCAAATATTGCAAATGCCGTCTGAAAAAATCCTCCTCTTTTTGAGCAAGATATTGCCCCATTGGCGTTTGCATAAAAAAAGTTTCCATTAAATGCTCCCCTATGCATCCCGACTTGTGTGACAGAATTTTAACACCACGACCACATCATACACGCAAATTCCCTGCCCGACTTGACGTTTGAATGCTGAAACGATACCATCGAAGGGACAAAATTTTATTATATATTTGATAACTC
>NZ_JBQCWZ010000987.1:0-544 GCF_051956895.1 Neisseria sp. P0021.S006 | reverse complement strand
GACGTGATGCTGGTGTTGCTGATTGTATTTATGATTACCATGCCGGTGCTGACCCACTCGATTCCTTTGGAGTTGCCGACTGCTTCGGAAAAAGCGGCGAAAGAGGATAAGCAGCCTAAAGATCCTTTGCGTTTGAGCATTGATGCCAGTGGTGCTTATATCGTTGGCGGCGATTCCGATACCAAAGTGGATTTGGCAACGGTAACCGCCAAGCTGAAAGAAGCCAAAGCGAAAAACGAAGATGTGATTGTGGCGATTGCGGCGGATAAAGCAGTTGAATACGATTACGTCAACCAAGCCCTGCAAGCGGCGCGCGAAGCCGGCATCAGTAAAATCGGTTTTGTAACGGAAACCAAAGCGCAATAATCTTTTGAATACAGTAAAGGCCGTCTGAAATTTGAGTAAAGTTTCAGACGGCCTTTTGTTGTATTTGGTAACTATATGTCCAGGCTGTATAATTAGCGGATTAAATTTAATAACGACAATACAGGAACCGCCATGACAGAAACCATCGAACGTGACAGTATGCAATACGATGTTGTGA
>NZ_JBQCWZ010000986.1:0-545 GCF_051956895.1 Neisseria sp. P0021.S006 | reverse complement strand
GTAATACCTTTTTGATACAGTCGCTTAACAATGGGGCGCAATAGGTTTTGGAATTTTGGTTTCAGGGCGTAAATGCTCATGATTATGCTATATAAAAGAAAATGAAGTGCCGTGATTATAGACGAAATCCGTTATAATCCGTCAATCTTCGAATCACGCGGTTCGCAAACCTCCCGCGTTAACAAAACTAGGAATTTACTATGGAAAAACAGCAGGCCCTCGTTATTTTTTCGGGCGGGCAGGATTCAACAACCTGCCTGATTCAGGCAATTCAAACATATGGCCGTGAAAATGTGCAGGCCATCACTTTTCAATATGGGCAACGCCACGCCATCGAATTGGAGCGCGCGCGTTGGATTGCCCAAGATTTGGGCGTGAAGCAGACAGTACTCGATTTGAGCCTGATGCAACAGATTACACATAACGCCTTGATGGATGATACGGCATCCATTGAAACAGCTTCAGACGGCCTGCCCAATACATTTGTAGATGGACGCAATGCTTTGTTTTTGCTTTATGCCGCCATTTACGCCAAAGGGCAGGGA
>NZ_JBQCWZ010000985.1:0-545 GCF_051956895.1 Neisseria sp. P0021.S006 | reverse complement strand
ATGTAACATTGACAACAGAACATCTTTCTTATCAACCATTATCTCAAAATAATGAAAATAGTTGTCTAACTCACTCTTTATCAGAAAGTGAAGGCTTGACTGCATTATTAAATGTAGTTAACCAGCCCGCGACTGAGAATATTGATGCTAAACTAAAGCATCTGAAAGGAGCTATTGGTTATTTAGTTAAATTTCAATTTGATAGCCAAGTGGTTTATGCAATTAGAAAAACTGCTCCAACATGGAAACCTAAAATTCGTAATTCTTTTATTAATGCTATTTTCCAAAATGGAGAATTATCCGCAACACCTGAAGAAACCTTCTCTTTTGATGACTATTTTGATTTTTACTGCATTAATGAGGTCATTTTTATAAAATCGAAGCG
Source organism: Neisseria sp. P0021.S006 (assembly GCF_051956895.1). Classification (NCBI taxonomy): domain Bacteria; kingdom Pseudomonadati; phylum Pseudomonadota; class Betaproteobacteria; order Neisseriales; family Neisseriaceae; genus Neisseria; species Neisseria sp. P0021.S006. Next base: position 160 of record NZ_JBQCWZ010000985.1, on the reverse strand, counting down.
TGCATATGAAAGTACAACTTCAGATAAAAAAAGCTACCAAAGGAATTTTGATAGCTTATTAATAGATCCATCATTCATAGATATTTTTGTTGATATTGAACCTTTAAAAAATTATGTTGGTAGTAATTCGATACAATTACGCAGGATGACAGTTATACAA
>NZ_JBQCWZ010000984.1:0-546 GCF_051956895.1 Neisseria sp. P0021.S006 | reverse complement strand
GCTATTTATCAAGCAGGCATCAACAAAACTGCCGCCCCAGAAATCGCCAAAAACATCCACGAACTGTCTAAAGCGTCCAATATGGATGAAGAGCTGTTCAACAAACTGTTTTTCGGCGCACAAACCCATGCCGAAGAATACATGGAAAAAATCAGCCCCCTGCTTGACCGCGACGAAAAAGACCTCAGTCCTATCGAACGCGCCGTTTTGCTGGTTGCCTGCCATGAGCTGAGCACCATGCCTGAAACCCCCTATCCTGTCATCATCAACGAAGCCATCGAAGTTACCAAAACTTTCGGCGGCACCGACGGCCATAAATTCGTCAACGGCATCCTCGACCAGCTGGCTTCCCGCATCCGCCCTGATGAACCGCGCCGCAAAGGCTAAGATTGACTTCACATCGGAACAAGATTACTGATCTTTGCCCTATTGAGGCTCATCTGCTTATACAGCCAAACCATCCAAAAGGCCGTCTGAAATTCAGACGGCCTTTTATATTTCGATTTATTCCGATTTTGGTATTTCATAACCGGGGCAGTTTTGTTT
>NZ_JBQCWZ010000983.1:0-546 GCF_051956895.1 Neisseria sp. P0021.S006 | reverse complement strand
CTGTAAAGGTTTCAGACGGCCTTTTGTTGATCAGGCCGTCTGAAAAATGGAATCAAATCTTAAAAAACCAAGCTTAGAAGGTATAGCCTGTTTCCAATTCGTCATCACCGACCAATTCGACCAGCAATGCATACAGCGGAGCCAAATCGTTGTAACGGCGGGATACGCGGCGCAAGTAGTTCAAGAAGCGCGGGATTTCAGGGCGGTATTTGTCTTTGCCGTCACGGTAGTACAGACGGGCAAAAATACCGGCTACTTTCAAATGGCGTTGTACGCCCATCCATTCAAACCAGCGGTAGAACTCGTCAAACTCGGCAGGCACAGGCAACTGGGCAGCGCGTGCTTTTTCCCAGTAACGGATGACCAAGTCCAATACAAATTCTTCTTCCCATTCGATAAATGCATCGCGCAGCAGCGATACCAAATCATAGGAAATCGGGCCGTAAAGCGCGTCTTGGAAGTCCAACACGCCCGGGCGGCCTTTTGCCAGCATCAGATTGCGGACGATAAAGTCGCGGTGGACATACACTTTAGGTTGTGCCAACA
>NZ_JBQCWZ010000982.1:0-546 GCF_051956895.1 Neisseria sp. P0021.S006 | reverse complement strand
CGGTTATATTTCCAAACCTGATGAAACATTAGGAAAACACCGTGTCTGTTGCACTTTCCCGCTATCCGACTTTTATTTTCTTAGCACTCGCCCTACTCTGTTCCAGTCTGCCTGCATATGCCGGTCCGTTTCTGGCCACTTTGGACGACTTCCACCCGAATTGCGACATTCGACAGCTCAATTTATCCGCCGACCAACACGCCGCCCTGCGCCGCCTGCGTACCGACTTCAAACAGATCAACGATAAAGCCTACCGCAAAACCGTACGCTCCGACCGCAACCGCCGTCAAACCATCATCAAAATCCTCTCCGGCGACTCATTCGACTCAAACGCCGCCCGCGATTATGTTGAAAACCGCTACCTCTCCAGCATGGACTATGCGGTGGATGAAATGGAAATCCAATACCGCTTCTATCATCTGCTCAATCCGCGCCAACGCCAGCAATGGTTGTCTTCATGCTTGCGCTGATGGATAAATAAAATACAAAAAGGCCATCTGAAACCATATTCAGACGGCCTTTACTTTTTCAGCCTTCATCCAGCAC
>NZ_JBQCWZ010000981.1:0-547 GCF_051956895.1 Neisseria sp. P0021.S006 | reverse complement strand
GGCTTCGCGTTCGTACCAATCCGCGCTGTTGTAAATATCGACTACGGATTCGACTACGGGGAAGTCGTCGTCTGAAACCCAGACGCGTACGCGGATGCGTTGATTGTTTTTAACGGAAAGCAGCTGACTGACAACGGCAAAGCGTTTGCCCTGCCATACTTCGTTTTTGTAAGTGCTGTAATCGACACCGCACAAGTCAACCAGAAGCTCGAAATGCAAGTCTTCATGGTCGCGCAATGCGGTCATGACGGAAATATAGTGTTCGGGCAGACACTCGACGGTAATCTCGCCCAAAGCTGAAATGACTTTGCCTGCCTGATCGCCAAGCACGCCGACGACGGTCTCATATAAGTTTTGAATGCTTGCCATATCGTCTTCTCCTTACTCGTCACGCGCGATGGTGGAAGTGCGCTTGATTTTTTGTTGGAGCTGAATCAGGCCGTAAATCAGGGCTTCCGCAGTCGGCGGACAACCCGGCGCATAAACGTCTACCGGCACGACGCGGTCGGCACCGCGCACAACGGAATAAGAATAGTGATAATAGCCG
>NZ_JBQCWZ010000980.1:0-547 GCF_051956895.1 Neisseria sp. P0021.S006 | reverse complement strand
AGTTACCAAAGACAAAAAAGCAGCCGACCAGCTGACTGCCAAACAAAAAGAGCGTGCCGAGCGCAAATTGGCCGAGAAAAAAGCGGCTGAAGCCAAAAAGCAAAACAAGCCGACACCTGAACAAATCCTCAACAGCGGCAGCATCGAAAAAGCACGTAAAGCAGCAAATACCTCTGCAACAAAAGAAAGCAGCAACTCTGTAAGTAAACAGTCAACAGAAAAAGCCGAAACAGCTGCTAACAGCGGTAAAAAAGCCTTCCTGCAACTTGGTTCATATGCAGACCGCTCCAGCGCAGACTCACAACGTGCAAAACTGGCTATTTTAGGTGTTTCTTCCAGAGTGGTTGAATCGCAAAACGGCGACAAAACCATTTACCGAGTTCAAAGCAACACCATGCCGCAGGAAGCCGCTATAAAACTGCAAAAAAACCTGCAAGGCCATAATATCAACAGCTTGATTCGTTCTAGCAAATAATGGAATCACTGATGAAGCAGCGTATAAAACAAACCATTGCCGCACTCAGCCTGAGCCTGCTCAGTCTGAGTG
>NZ_JBQCWZ010000979.1:0-548 GCF_051956895.1 Neisseria sp. P0021.S006 | reverse complement strand
TTTCTAGATTGCACTAATAAATAGGCAAAGAAATTTGAATATTCAGAACTTGTTTCTAACGCCCAAATTTCTCCACTTTTTACACCATCTTTCTCAGCAAACCACCATTTATTTAAATACGGTCGCAAACGACCAAAAAGAATATCTCCTTTCCGGAATAATGAAGTTGTTTGTGTTCTAACTGACGTATCGCCAACTAAAATACCTGAATTGCTAATAAGATTTTCTAATTCAACATCTAAATCATATAAACTTGAATCAACAAATTCATTTCTCACATTCAGAATTTCTCCCAACACCTTTTCTTCCCACGCCCCCGTAAACCCTTTAAACCGCAAACGTGGCTCTTGTTGTTTATCCATTTTCCCCCCTTAGCCTTTCAAAATCGCCTGCCATGCGGCAATGCCCTGCAAATCAAACTCGCTGCCGGTGAGTTCGTCCATCATTTGCGCCAGTGCGGCGGCGCTCTCTTGTTTACGCTCGCTAATGTGCTGATAGGTATCGGCATATTTGTCGCAAAGTGCGGTCAGTTTTTGGCTAAATTGCGC
>NZ_JBQCWZ010000978.1:0-548 GCF_051956895.1 Neisseria sp. P0021.S006 | reverse complement strand
GCGGAGAAGCACACCAAAAACGCGCCGACAAAGGACACGCCCAGAAGCGTTGAAATCATCGCATCTTCAGTCAAGCCGCCCTCTTTCATACCGGTACCGAGTGCAATCATCACGGTAACAAAAGAGAAGTTGACCGACTGAATCGACAACATACCCGAACCGACCGGCCCGAAACGGTTGACCTGCAAATAAGTACCGACACCGGAAGCCACCATCGCCATCGACACCAAATAAGCCGTCATTTCAACCGGCAGCTCCAATGCCCCACCGACAATCAGTGCCGGAGTAATCATCGGAACAAAAATCGCTAGAAGGTGCGTAACCGCACTCAACAACGCATTCCCAAACGGCGGCTTATCTTCCAAACCATAAACCAAATCAAGCGGTTCCGCTTGTTTTTCAGTCATTCCGGCCATGTTGAACCTTCTCTCAAGAATCGTTAAAAAATATTAAGATGCGTATTTTAACCAATTTGAAATGTATCAGCAAATTCAAAACCATCAGGCCGTCTGAAAGCTCCGCCCAATCGTTTTCAGACGGCCTCAAAC
>NZ_JBQCWZ010000977.1:0-549 GCF_051956895.1 Neisseria sp. P0021.S006 | reverse complement strand
CATCTGCACGGACGTTAAAGCCGATGATGAATGCGCCGGAAGCGATGGCCAAGTTGACATCCGATTCGGTAATGCCGCCAACGCCGCTGTGCAACACGTTCACTTTCACTTCGTCTGTGGACAGTTTTTTCAGGCTGCCCGCCAAAGCTTCGTAAGAACCTTGTACGTCTGCTTTGATGATGACGGACAAGGATTGGGCTTGGTTTTCGCCCATGTTGTTGAACATGTTTTCCAGTTTTGCGGCCTGTTGTTTGGCCAAGCGCACGTCGCGGTATTTGCCTTGACGGAAGAGGGCGATTTCGCGCGCTTTTTTCTCGTCGGCCAATACCATTGCATCTTCGCCTGCGTTCGGAACGTCGGACAAGCCGAGGATTTCGACAGGGATAGACGGACCGGCTTCATTGATGGCTTTGCCGTTTTCGTCAACCATTGCACGGATTTTACCGAATGCAGTACCGGCCAGCAGCATATCGCCCTTTTTCAGCGTACCGCTTTGTACCAAGAGGGTGGCAACCGCGCCGCGGCCTTTGTCCAAACGTGCCTCTACGA
>NZ_JBQCWZ010000976.1:0-549 GCF_051956895.1 Neisseria sp. P0021.S006 | reverse complement strand
GTCCAATATCAAAGCTTATAATGATGCCGGACAAAAAATCAAAAATGACGGCGTGTTCACTGAAGTGCGCTATAAATCGGCCGACTGGAACGTCCGTAATTCTTACGACGTATTCTTGAACTACCGCCGTGTCGGTTCGTTGTCCGGTGTCTCTTCTGTTGAGGATTACAGCAAAAACGTCCAAGGCGTGCAAATCGGTGCAACTTATATTCCTTGGAAAAACTGGAAACTCAAAGGCTTCTATTTGGCCGGCAAACAGGTTACGCCTACCGTTGGTACGGATAAACAGGACGTGAACGTTATTCGCGGTCAGTTAGAATATAAATTTTAATCATCGCAAATAAAAAACAGGCAGGATGTCCTGCCTGTTTTTGGTTTTCAGACGGCATGAATATAGGGCCGTCTGAAACAATGGATGAAACGCTTACCAGCTATCGCGCTTCATGCGGTCAAGCTGGCGGCGGTCGCGTTTGGTCGGGCGTCCGTCCGGATAAGCGGCGCTGATGCGGCTGGCTTGGTCGAGTTGTTTTTGAGCTTCGCGTTCGGCAG
>NZ_JBQCWZ010000975.1:0-551 GCF_051956895.1 Neisseria sp. P0021.S006 | reverse complement strand
AAGCAGCACTCTCCAGCGCAGATTCAGAATTCGGTCGCACAACCGATCCTGTACGTATGTATATGCGTGAAATGGGTCAAGTCGATCTGTTGACGCGTGAAGACGAAATCATCATCGCCAAAAAAATCGAAAATGCACTGAAAAACATGGTGCAGGCAATCTCCGCCTGCCCTGGCTCGATTGCCGAAATTCTGGCTTTGATCGAACAAGTCCGCAACGACGAAATCCGTGTTGATGAAGTGGTTGAAGCCATCATCGACCCTAATGAAGTCTTGTTGAACGAATTGGGCTTGGGTCATTTGGAAAATGCCAAACCAGATGACGAAGAAGGCGAAACCGTTAGCGATGATGAAGATGGCGACGATGAAGATGAAGACGATTCAGGTAGCGACTCTGAAGCCATATCCGCTGCCCATTTGGCCGAACTGAAGCAAAAAGTTTTGGAACACTTCGCCTTTATCGAGAGCGAATACGGCAAAATGATCAAGCAGTTGGAAAAACACGGTAGTCAGCACGCCAACTACCTGAAACACCGTGATGCCATTGCCAAC
>NZ_JBQCWZ010000974.1:0-552 GCF_051956895.1 Neisseria sp. P0021.S006 | reverse complement strand
GTTTTAAAAGCTGGCGCAAAAGCGGCAAAGTAATGCGCTTGCCCATCATAACGGCGTAATTGTCGAGGGTATCGAGCATTTGCATCAGGCTGTCCATATCGCGCCGCCAATGGTTCAGCAGGTATTCGAAAATTTCTGGATCGATGGTTACCTGACGGATAGCCGCCATGCTGACGAGCGCATCGATTTTTTCCCGGTCGGTCAACGGTTTGACTTCGTAAACCAAGCAATACGCCATGCGTGTGCGCAGGTCTTCACGGATAACGAGTTGCTGCGGCGTATATTCGGAACTCAAAAGCAAAAAGCCTTTGCCGCTGTTGCGGAAGCGGTTGAAGATGGCAAACAGTAAAGCCTGTTCTTCATTATTAAGCTTTTCGATTTGGTCAATGGCAAGATATTCCGCATCCAACGCGGTTTCTGTCAGCGGCGTGGCGGCGGCATCAATATAGATGGCATTTCGTCCGGCATCGAGCGCCTGTGCGACCCATGCCTGCAAGAGATGGCTTTTGCCTGCGCCCTCGTCGCCCCAAACATAGATAAATTGCCCATGTT
>NZ_JBQCWZ010000973.1:0-552 GCF_051956895.1 Neisseria sp. P0021.S006 | reverse complement strand
AGCTGCTCCTGACCACAGCCGCCAAACTGCGCGCGCCCACGCTCAACGAAAGCGAAATCCGCCTGCTCGACCGCCATTTCAACCAACTCCAACGCGAGCTTCGGCTGACCGTCCGCCTCATCAAAGGCCACTACGCCCGCCGCATTCGCATCGATACTTCGCTCAATACCGAACTAAGCAAACCGGCCGCCCGCCTGCATTACGACTGGCAAGGCTTCCTCTGGCTCAGCACCAATATGCGTAACGAAATCGCCGCATTGGTGATCCTGTTGCAACGTTCGCGCAATAAATGGTTGGACAAAAAAGAATTGCAACGCTTGAAAGAATACCTACGCAACGATACCGATCCGGAGTAACAATAGGCCGTCTGAAAAACGCAAACTCACAAAATAAAAGCGAATTAGCCGCTGATGACATCAGCACATAAAAAAGGCCGCCTGAAACCCAATGGTTCAGACGGCCTCTTTCAATCAATCCAAGCAACAATAAATACCGCATAAAGCAAAATCCCCTGCGATTGCAGGGGATTTTTATATTTGGTTGCGGGAGCAG
>NZ_JBQCWZ010000972.1:0-552 GCF_051956895.1 Neisseria sp. P0021.S006 | reverse complement strand
GTACGCATCTTCATCCCCTGCTCGACCGCATGTGTGAAGAGGCCGAAAAACGCAACGCCTCCGACATTTTCATCAGCGCAGGCTTTCCCCCTGCCATCAAAGTCGGAGGCACCCTCACGCCCATGCCCCACAAAGCACTGAACGGCGCGGACACCGCCGCCATCGCCGAATCCACCATGAACCCCGACCAGCTCGAAGCCTTCAACCGCGACTGGGAAATCAACTATTCCGTCCAATCGCGCAGCAACACGCGCTACCGCGTCAACGCCTACCACGAGCAAGGCCGCGTCGGCATGGTATTGCGCCGCGTCAGCCAAGACATTCCCGAGATGAAGACCCTCGGCTTACCCGAAAAGCTCCAAGAGCTTGCACTCGCACCGCGCGGCCTGCTGATCCTCGCCGGCCCGACCGGTTCGGGTAAGTCCACCACCATGGCCTCCATGCTCAACTACCGCAACCAAAAGCTGCCCGGCCATATCGTTACCATCGAAGACCCCATCGAGTTTATCTACAAACCTTGCCGCAGCATCTTCACCCAGCGCGAAATCGGCA
>NZ_JBQCWZ010000971.1:0-553 GCF_051956895.1 Neisseria sp. P0021.S006 | reverse complement strand
CTTAAAGCCAGATAATCGGGTAGGTCTATATATGAAGCCCAAGCCGGATTTATCAAGAGGCTGCGTATCTGTCTTTGAACCAGCGTCAGCATGGTTGGCTGTTTGACAGAAATAGGCGGCAGTTTGTAACTTTTTTGTTTGACGTGCCGTTTTGGCGCTTCTTGTTCGAGTAATTGGGCGAGGTTGTCCGGGTCAATGCCTACGAGCTCGCTGAGTTTTTGTTTCAGAAGATAGCCCAATGCCGGCGCGGTAATCTGAGCCAAGAGCGGAGAACTGGTTTTGACCAATTCTGCTTTGCCTTCTTGCGTATTGAGGTTGAGGCCGTCTGAAAGATGTTCCCAAAAGTATTCCGATAGGGGCTTGCTTTGGTTTAACAGGGCATCTTCAAATTGCGTTTTGCCGTAGGCGCGGATGTAACTGTCAGGGTCGTGTTCTTCGGGTAGGAATAGAAAATGCAGTGATTTATCGTCTTTTAATTGCGGCAACGCATTTTCCAGCGCGCGCCAAGCCGCTTTACGTCCCGCGCTGTCGCCATCAAAACAAAAATAAATAC
>NZ_JBQCWZ010000970.1:0-553 GCF_051956895.1 Neisseria sp. P0021.S006 | reverse complement strand
GCCAGCCTGCGTAATGCTGTTTCAACCATGTCCCCAGTTGCGGATAAAGCGCCTGTAAAGCCTGAATTTCGGCAAGGCGCACACCATAAGGCGGATTGGAAATCATAATGCCGTGTTCGCCGTTTGGTCGAGCGGTCTGCGCATCTTGCACGTCAAAGCGGATGAAATTATCCACTTCGGCGGCTTGAGCATTGGCCAATGCGGCACGAATCATATAACGGTCGTTGTCGCTGCCGGAAATGGGCGCGGCTGCCGGTTTGATTTGTTTTTCAGCTTCACGGCGCAAGGCTTGCCATTTTTCTTTGTCGAAGTTTTGCAGTTTTTCAAAACCGAAACGGCGCATCAAGCCCGGCGCACGGTGTGTCGCAATCCATGCTGCCTCAATGGCAATCGTACCGCTACCGCAAAACGGGTCTTGGAAAGGCTGCGTACCGTCGTAGCCTGCCAAAAGCAGCAAACCTGCCGCTAAGTTCTCTCTTAATGGCGCTTCGCCGGTATCCTGACGATAGCCGCGTTTGAAGAGTGCTTCGCCGGAAGTATCGATAAAGATTTC
>NZ_JBQCWZ010000969.1:0-556 GCF_051956895.1 Neisseria sp. P0021.S006 | reverse complement strand
GACTTTCAGCGCATAAGCATGAACCGCGCCCAAACCCGTGCCAATCGGCGCCGCCCACGGCATCAACGCCTGACAGCCTGCGTCAAGCAGTCGGCGGCAGGCAATCAGGTCTTCGGTGCAATAAGGCAGCACTTTAAAGCCGTCTTTAATCAGAATTTCCGCCGCTTCAACCAGTTGGAACACATCCGGCTGCAAGGTGTCATCATCGCCGATGAGTTCGAGCTTGATCCAATCGGTATCAAACACTTCGCGTGCCATTTGTGCAGTAGTTACGGCTTCCTGCACACTTTGGCAGCCTGCGGTATTGGGCAACACAGGTACGCCCATTTCTTCCAACAATGACCAAAAGCCCTGCCCGTGCGCTTCGCCGCCGCTGCCGGCGCGGCGTAACGAAACGGTAATCATCGCCGGTTGCGCGATTTGAACAGACTGCTTGAGGATTTCCGGCGTCGGATAAGCAGCCGTACCGAGCAGCAGCCGTGAAGGGAAAGTTTCTCCGTATAGGGTAAACATGATGGATTCCTTTGTAATATTTTTTAGATTTTAAGCATAAGGC
>NZ_JBQCWZ010000968.1:0-557 GCF_051956895.1 Neisseria sp. P0021.S006 | reverse complement strand
GATTAAAGGCGCGTCCACCGCCGTAAACGGCATGGACCCTGAAGGCGCGGTATCCGGTTCCGTCAACATCGAAACCAAAAAAGCCGCAGACGAAGGTAACCGTAAAATCGGTTTGGGCTGGTTCAGCAACAACCGCGCCCAAGGTACGTTCGATTTAGGTCAACGCTTCGGCGAAAACAAAGAATTCGGCGTGCGCGCCAATGGTAAACTGCGCCACGGCGACACTCCGCGTCACGGTTACAGCGAAGACAACAAAGAATTTGCTTTGAATGCCGACTATCGCGGCGAAAAAGTGCGCGTGGCGTTCGATTCCATCTACGCAAAACGCAAAACCAACGGCGGTCGCGCGCGTATGCAGGACATTCAAAACGCCAACGGCCGCTTGTTTGACGCACCTGAAGGCAAAGTGAATTTGGCGCCGAGCTGGCAGGCTCAAAACACGCGCGGTCAGACCAATATGCTGACTTTTGAATGGGATGCGTTTGAAAATGCCCAAATTACAGGCGGTATTGGTTATAACAATGCGCGCTATTATGGCAATTTCGCCTCTCCTACCG
>NZ_JBQCWZ010000967.1:0-557 GCF_051956895.1 Neisseria sp. P0021.S006 | reverse complement strand
AGAAAATGCCTCTCCTACAAAGACTATTTGCAACAAGCATGGCGTGTACACATATATCATTCTATTAAAACCTACTGCACGGAATTTAAACGCATTCCATGCTGCAGACAGCGCCAACACACCCAAAATGAAAAGTAAAATCCCAAAAAACACAGCCCATGCCATGTTGTTAATCAATCCTTGCACACTCTGAATTGATGCCAGAATCAACCAAACCACGCCCTGCACAAAAGTCAACCATGCCATAAATTTGCCGCTTTTAGGCAATTTTTTATAATCAGGAAAGGTATTAAAAAACCAACTTTTCATACTATAAATCACTTTCTCTTATCAACTGCCGATTTTCCAGTACTGCTGGTAATCGGAAAAACACAATACAATGGTTTTACCGTTTTGGCGGTAGGGGTGGCAAAGGCTGTAATTGCCGTCTTTTGCCTCATAACGTATTTCATTTGTTTGTCCGGCAAATACCCTCTGCAAGTATTCACGCTCGCTCAGCTTTGGAACATAAAGATATTGCGTTTTGCTGATTGTTTCTTTATTGCCATTCCGAGTAA
>NZ_JBQCWZ010000966.1:0-558 GCF_051956895.1 Neisseria sp. P0021.S006 | reverse complement strand
GGCCTTACCCTTGAGCCTACCACGCTTTCAGATGTGCTTTTCTCAACGGTCACCCAAACTCAACCGAATCCCCCTCAGCCCGAGAAAAAAGAACCCGCTAAACCTGTTGATTGGGCGCAAATTGAGCAAACACTCACACCGGCTTTTTTAGGTAATTTAAATACGGTGAACTTGCCTTTTGATATGCACATTCCTAGTGTTTTGGGTACAAACTGGCAATATCAATCGCTTAATGAAAAAGGCGAAGAAACCAAAAAAATCACGGTGCCTAAAGTGGAATTACAAGCGGATGCCACCGATCATTTAGTGAAATTACAAAAACTCGACATTGACAGCTCTCTTGGTACACTTTCGAGCCAAGGACAACTTCAACTCAATAACGAGTTCCCGGTTGATCTCACATTAAAATCGGATCTCCAAGCCTTTAAATCAAAAGATAAAACTATTCTACCTGCTAGCAAAGTTGATCTCAATGTATCGGGTTCATTGAAAAAAACGACCGCACTTTCGTTAACCACACAGGGTGTGCTTGATGCCACCTTAACGGGTGACGTGAAA
>NZ_JBQCWZ010000965.1:0-558 GCF_051956895.1 Neisseria sp. P0021.S006 | reverse complement strand
GTCGTGGCGCAGGCCGTCGAAGAGTTTGGCAAAGTACAGGTCGAAGTCGCGCAAGAAGGCATCCATGCCGACTACGTCGGTCAGGGCGATACCGAGGTCGCCGCGGTATTCGTGCACCCAACTTTCCAGCGCGGCTTTTTGGAAATTGCGCAAACGTACGTCCAAGGCTTGGAAGGCTTGGAGGAACTCGTGCGCCATGGTGCCGATGGGTGTGATGCCGATTTTTTTGGCCAGATAAACGTTGCTGGTACCGCGCACGATATCGGGAGCAGCTTCCAGCAAGGTGCGGATAACGTGTTCCTGCCATGCGAGGGTGTAGCGGCGGCGCGTGCCGAAATCGGAAATAAGGAACGGCGGATCATTTGGATTTTGTGTAGCTGCAATTTCTTTCAGCTGTTGCGCTTTGGCCTGCAAACGGCGCTCGCCTTCTTCGATGACGGCAGGCGTTTCCAAGCTGCGGAAATAGAGTTCGTTGACGATGGCAAGAATGAAAATCTCGAAGAACATCGCCTGTATCATCGGGCCTTCGATGCGGATGTTCAGACGGCCTTGGTCATC
>NZ_JBQCWZ010000964.1:0-559 GCF_051956895.1 Neisseria sp. P0021.S006 | reverse complement strand
ACCCAAAGCCCCACCAACACCACAAACAACACAACCCAAAAGCCAACCAACAATACCAACAAACAAACCAACCACACCAACCAAAACAACACCAACACCACACAAAAACACACCACCGCCGATCAACACAACACCCCAACCAACAACGCCACCGACCAGCCCAAATAAAACCCACCCCAAAACCAAACAAACAACACAGACAACCCAACCCACCACCCAACCCAACACCCCACAAATCCCACCCAACACAACCACCAAAAACCCAAACACACCCCCAACCAAACCACAACCCCCAACACACATAACCGCCCCAACCCCAAAACCCAACACAAAGCCAACCCATCCCTCCAACTCTCCTACCGCAGCTTCACCAATCAAGACACCGCGATAACGACGCAGGCAATGGACGATGCTTCTATCGAATTCATCGCCGGCCGCGCGGACAGAAACAGAATAGGCCATGCCGCCCAGCGAAAAAACACCAACCCCAACCACACCACCACCAACACCGACAACCACCAAACCCACCACACCCCCAACCAACAAACCCACACCCAAA
>NZ_JBQCWZ010000963.1:0-561 GCF_051956895.1 Neisseria sp. P0021.S006 | reverse complement strand
ATATGGTGTTTGAAGATGGGAAGATGTGGACGATTTTCGGACCGAACGGCGCGGGTAAATCGACCCTGCTCAAAGCCATTATGGGCTTGCAGAAGACGGACACGGGCAGCGTGCGCTATGAAAATATGGCGCGCAAGGATATTGCCTATCTGCCGCAGCAGTCGGATATTGACCGCAGCCAGCCGATGACGGTGTTTGAACTGGCGGCGATGGGGCTGTGGTATGAAATCGGCTTTTTCGGACGCGTGAACGCGGCGCAGAAAAAGCGCGTGATGGCGGCTTTGGAACGCGTGGAAATGCAGGATTTTGCTACACGCCAAATCGCGCACTTGTCCAATGGTCAGTTCCAACGCGTATTGTTTGCACGGATGCTGGTGCAGGATGCCAAATTTTTGTTGCTGGATGAGCCGTTTAATGCGGTGGACGCGCGGACGACTTATGCGCTGTTGGAAGTTTTGCGCCAGTGCCATCAGGACGGTCAGGCAGTGATTGCCGTGTTGCATGATTACGAGCAGGTGAGGGCATATTTTGCCAACACGCTGCTTTTGGCGCGTGAAAAAG
>NZ_JBQCWZ010000962.1:0-562 GCF_051956895.1 Neisseria sp. P0021.S006 | reverse complement strand
CCACGATACGCCGATAAAGGCGAAGGGTGCGGCGCGGTCAGCACCAAATGACGGCTGCGGTCGATAAACGCGCCTTTCTTCTGCGCATGGCTGCCCCACAGCATAAAGACCAAATGCTCGCGTTCCTTATCCAATTGTCGGATAACTTCATCGGTAAACGCCTCCCAACCAAAAGTCGCATGAGAATGAGCCGAACCAGCACGGACAGTCAACACCGTGTTCAACAGCAACACGCCCTGTTCCGCCCAATGCTGCAAATAGCCGTGTTGCGGAATCTGAAAATCCTCAATATCCGTCGCCAACTCTTTATAAATATTGACCAGCGATGGCGGCACCGCAATTTCAGATTGCACGGAAAACGCCAAACCATGCGCCTGCCCCGCGCCGTGATACGGGTCTTGCCCCAAAATCACTACTTTTACATTTCCGAATTCAGTCGTCCGAAAGGCATTGAATACGTCACGTTCAGGCGGATAAACGGTTATCCCCGCCTGCCTTTCATGGCGTACCTTCTCCAAAATCATTTGAAAATACGCCTTTTCTTTTTCCGCACCAATTGCCT
>NZ_JBQCWZ010000961.1:0-562 GCF_051956895.1 Neisseria sp. P0021.S006 | reverse complement strand
CATTGGAATACTTTTTTGGGCAAGGTAAAGGAAGTATCCGCTACCGGCGATGCAGGCAAGCGCGGCGGCAAAGCCATGCCAGCGGAAGCCTTCCTGTTGTGCCAGCTTTAAGCCCAATGGCCAGCCGATTTCCAGCATACCGGCTAAGATTAAATAAAACCAACTCATAATATGTCCTGATAGTGTGTTAAGGTTTCAGACGGCCTTGGAAAAATTGTTTTCTTCCGAAAGTTCAACGCGTTGTCCGATATCTTTTAGATTGGCGTATTGTTCGACCAAGCGCGGTACATCGTCCAAACTCATTGCAAACATCCATAAATAAGTGCTGACGGAATAGATATGGCCGGCGCTGCCATAGCCTTTAAGCGTCATGTGTATAAAGGCAAAGCCGAACAATACGCTCATCGCTATGCCGATACTGAGATAGCCTAAGGCTTCGCGGTTGGAAATCAGCACGCGTAGTTTGGCAACCCAGTCATAGTGGCGGTAGAGCTGATGCTCGTTGCCGTCGCGGATAAGGTGGTTGTCGCGTTCAAGTCGGTTGTTTAAACGGAAATATAGG
>NZ_JBQCWZ010000960.1:0-562 GCF_051956895.1 Neisseria sp. P0021.S006 | reverse complement strand
CCGAAGGTTCGACTTTCCGTCCGGTTATCGGTGATCCCGCCGAACGCGCAAGCAACGACAGCGTGAAACGCGTGGTATTGTGTGCCGGTCAGGTTTACTATGACTTGGAAGCAGGCCGTACCGAGCGTAAACTGGAAGATGATGTTGCTATCGTCCGCGTTGAGCAGCTGTATCCGTTCCCATATGAAGAGGTTAAAGCTGAACTGGCGAAATATCCGAATGCAAAATCTGTGGTTTGGGCGCAAGAAGAGCCGAAAAACCAAGGCGCGTTCTACCAAATCCGCCACCGCATCGAAGACGTTATCAGCGAAGAGCAAAAACTGTCTTATGCCGGTCGTCCAAGCAGTGCATCGCCTGCAGTGGGCTACTCAAGCAAACATATTGCTCAATTGAAACAATTGGTTGAAGACGCTTTGGCGTTGTAAACCAAGTAGCATTCCGTCTGAGGCTGCTCAGGCGGAATGCCCATATGCAGAATTAAAAACACACAACAGGCCGTCTGAAAGGGCCATTGGAGACACAAAATGATTATTGATGTAAAAGTACCTATGCTGTCTGAAAG
>NZ_JBQCWZ010000959.1:0-563 GCF_051956895.1 Neisseria sp. P0021.S006 | reverse complement strand
ATGCAGATAAAGGCAGCTTGCCGCTTGACCTAAATATCAAACAACTCGCTTCAGACGACAATAAAGTCGGTAACTATGTAAAGATTGTCCGTATTGAAGATAACGGCACTATTGTTGCCGCCATCGGCAATCAAGCCGCCGTTCCTGTGAAGAATACCGAAATCCACCTGACACCAAGTTTTGCAAAAACAAGTGCTACTAAAGGTACAACAGTTTGGTCTTGCGGTGGCACCATGGATACACACTTCCTTCCAGTATCCTGCAAACAGAGCTTGTAAGCTTATTTCCCAAAACACAAAAATACATTGCAAAGAAAACACCCCAAACAAAGCCAAATACAAACGCGGAAAGCGAACAAACCAAAAGAACAAAACTCTCCAAAACAAGGTCCTTAAGAGCCTGAATGATCACATTACGAAAATAAATGCCGTCTGAAATCATTTTCAGACGGCCTCTTTATATCCAATCCTAATATGACATAAAACTTTGGCTTTGATTAGTTTCAGACGGCCTTCATCTTTTCACAACTACATAAAACAAATTCGCAACACCCCTGATAAGAC
>NZ_JBQCWZ010000958.1:0-564 GCF_051956895.1 Neisseria sp. P0021.S006 | reverse complement strand
CGGCTTTCTCCAGCAAAAAAGCAATGCCGTTTTGGATGTTTTTGCTGTAACGGGCAATATCGCCGACATACAAAATGCCGCCTGATGCCTTTTGCAACAGCTCCATCGGCGTATCGACAATGTGTTCGACACGGTCGGTTGCCACCCAAGGCGTACCGCTTTTGTGCAGATAGCGGGCGACAATTTCAAACGGCGAGCCTGCCTCACCAGCCAACAACAGCGGGCGGTTGTGTTTGGCGGCCGCTTCAATGCTGCCGTTCATTTCTTGAATGACGGGGCTGTTGCCCAGTTTGTCCAAAGTCATACCGGAGGCCGTCTGAACTTCGCCATGTTTCAAGGCGCGTTCTACCGCAGACAAGAGTTTTTGCAGGGCAATCGGTTTTTCCAGAAAATCGAGCGCGCCGATTTTAGTGGCTTCAACCGCGGTGTCAATGCTGGCATGACCGCTCATCATAACAACAGGCATATTGAGTTGACCGTTTTTCGCCCACTCTTTCAACAAAGTGATACCGTCGCAATCGGGCATCCAAATGTCCAGCAACACCATGGCCGGACGCGTTTGAT
>NZ_JBQCWZ010000957.1:0-565 GCF_051956895.1 Neisseria sp. P0021.S006 | reverse complement strand
CCATAATGATATTGGAAATAACGATATTGATATTCTTTCGGACAAGAACTTTGAGCGAATATTTTCTGCTATATTGCAAGGATTGTTAGAATTTAAGTTTAGGGAAATGTTTAAGAAATTTGAGAATAATGATTACGAGTTCCATAATTCAGTTGCTGGAATATTTTATCAAGTAGAAGTAATGGTTCCAATTCGTGGTGTAGATAGTTTTTTTATTGCAAGAGTTGCTACATATTACCCATTTTCTCCTAAAGAATTAGCACAATTTCTTTTCCAGCCATTAGCAATAGGAATTTGATTGTATTAGAAAATATTGACTGTAATAATACAGTAAATGCAGGGAGTTTCCTTGGGTACACACTCTTTGGTAGGTTTCCTGTATTTGTTCTACACCGTCTGAAAGCCTGATTTTTTCAGACGGCCTAAACAACAAGCTGTTCCCAAACAAAAGTACGGTTAAAATCAAGAGAGTTTCCCCATGCGCAAACTGCAAAACACGCTCTATATCACCACCCAAGGCAGCTATCTGCATAAGGAGCGGGAGACGTTGGTGGTGGAGCAGGAG
>NZ_JBQCWZ010000956.1:0-565 GCF_051956895.1 Neisseria sp. P0021.S006 | reverse complement strand
TTGTTGATGCGGTCGAGATCGGAACCCAAAGCCTTGTATTGCCATTCGGCCAAAACCAGCAAATCGGGTTTCAGTGCCAATACTTTCTCAATCGAGAAAGTGCCGACTTCCACTTCGCCCACGTCGGCAAGCTGGTTCAGTTTAGGCACGGCTTTGCTGAATGCCGCCCAGCTTGGCGGCGCCCAGTCGGCCCAAACTGCTTTGGAAAAACCGACGACGTTGTCCAGCGCGGTTTTACCGCCGATGGCCATGTAGTCTTGGTAGTAGAAGCCCAAAACCACGCGCTTGGCAGGCAGGTCGACAGTTACCTTACGGCCGAGGATATCGGTCAGCTGAACGGGTTTGGCAAAAGCGGATACGGAGCCGACTGATAAAGCTGCGGTGGCAATCAAAGCAGAAAGTTGCGTAAATCTCATGAATCATTCCTTTAAAATATGATGATAACCATTATCTTTTTGTGAATTTAAAAGGTATTGAATCTTTTTTCAAGTGAAACGAGTGAGTAGACATATTTCGGAATAAAAAGTTTCATCATTAAAACGAAGGGATAGTGTTTATATAGGGC
>NZ_JBQCWZ010000955.1:0-565 GCF_051956895.1 Neisseria sp. P0021.S006 | reverse complement strand
GTGTTTGTTTTTAAAGAATAATTTTGATTTTGCTCCCGATTCTTATTTTGAAGCTTGGGCCGTCTGAAAAGGATTTGGTGTTAAAATGGCTCCGATTTGATTTTCAGACGACCTCTTACGAAAGAATTGACCATGAACCGTAATGAAAGCTTGTTCAACCGCGCCAAAGCCATTATTCCCGGCGGCGTAAACTCTCCTGTGCGCGCATTCGGCAGCGTCGGCGGCGTGCCGCGCTTTATCAAAAAGGCAGAAGGCGCGTATGTTTGGGATGAAAACGGCACGCGTTATACCGACTATGTCGGCTCTTGGGGCCCTGCGATTGTCGGCCATGCCCATCCTGAAGTCATTGAAGCCGTGCGCGAAGCAGCATTGGGCGGTTTGTCGTTTGGTGCGCCAACTGAAGGCGAAATTGTCATTGCCGAGGAAATCGCCAAAATCATGCCGTCCGTCGAGCAGCTGCGCCTTGTCAGCTCCGGTACGGAAGCAACGATGACCGCCATCCGTCTGGCACGCGGTTTTACCGGCCGCGACAAAATCATCAAGTTTGAAGGCTGCTACCACGGCC
>NZ_JBQCWZ010000954.1:0-565 GCF_051956895.1 Neisseria sp. P0021.S006 | reverse complement strand
TAGTCTCGTGGGCTCGGAGATGTGGAGAAGAGACAGAAACAGGGACTTGTCTATCGCTTCGACACGGTTGTTGTACGACTCCAAAACGATGAAATAGTCGTCCACAATACGGTCAAGCAGACAATACGCCAGAAACGCCGTGTTTTTGTTCAAAATATTGTGCGGATTTTCGTGCATCTGCCGGCGCAGATGACTGAACAAGCCCAACGGTTTTTGTTGGAAAGACAACACAAAATCTTTGCCGATAATCACATACACTTGGTCGGAATGGAGCTTGCCTGTAGTTGTGTAATGGTAAACCTGTGCGGCAGTAAAAACATAGCTGCCGTAGTCTTCAATTTTCGGACGTTGCTTGCGGCTGAGAATATCTTCAATAACCAGCTCATGGATGCCGTAAGGCTCAAGCGCATGTTTGAGCAAGGCAACATCATTGATGCCGACAAAATGCAGCCAGTTGATTTGGCCTTCTTGCGGACGGGTAATATCAGGCAAGTTTTTCCCGGCAAGATAATCATACTGAACAAAGGTATCGGCGGAATACAGGGTTTGATGGATGGCAGAGCGC
>NZ_JBQCWZ010000953.1:0-565 GCF_051956895.1 Neisseria sp. P0021.S006 | reverse complement strand
GCCCTAAAGTTTGTTAATACCTTACCACCACCAAGGATAACGGCCAAACGGATAGCCCCAATCGTCGTAATAACGATAGTAACGGGCTTCGCGCAGCTGTTCTTGAGAAATATAGTTTTGCCATGCCATTTTGTAGCAGGCTTGGAACATCGGATCGGAAACTTTGTCGATATATTTGAGGCGGAAGGCTTTTTGTTCCGCAGTTGCGGCACCGGGTTTGCCTTCTTCGTCAAATTTGCGGCGGATCAGCGCGGCAGTCTCCTGATCGCATTGGGCAGCAAGATGTACTTGAAGATCCTGCTCATAGCGTTTCTGCGCTTGGGCGCGTGCGGCTTTTTGCTCAGGCGTGGTGGCGCAGGCGGCAAGTAATGCGGCAGCACCAATCAATAAAGTCAGGCGGATAGGATTCATCGGATGTTTCCTTATAGTCATGTATAGCTATTAATGTACGCCCTCATTGTGTAATGGGCAAGTGTGGCAACTTGGGAACACTTTAGATTATTTGTTCTTATCGGCAGACAGTTGCATATAAAATACACCCTATATGAATGTTTAACTCCAAACC
>NZ_JBQCWZ010000952.1:0-566 GCF_051956895.1 Neisseria sp. P0021.S006 | reverse complement strand
TTTCAAAGCGTATCGGCTGTCGGTACCGATAAATTGCTTGCCGGACAACCTGAGTTTTATCCGAATGCAGAGTTTTGCCAAGAAGACAAATGGCAATGGGACGGCGTAGATTTCGAGTTGCTCAGGCCGTCTGAAAATGCGGGTAAGGAAGATAATGATCAAAGCTGCGTATTGCGTGTCGTGGCAAACGGCAAAGCTTTGTTGATAACCGGCGATTTGGGCGTGAAGGGCGAGGCCGGTTTGATTGAGAAATACGGCAATGCGCTGTATAGCCAAGTGTTGGTATTGGGACATCACGGCAGCAGCACGGCTTCGTCAGGCAGCTTTTTGCATACGGTTTCGCCACAATATGCCGTGGCATCCAGCGGCTATGCCAATGCCTACAAACATCCGACCGTTGCCGTACAAAATCGTGTCCGCGCGCACGGCATTACTCTGTTGAGAACGGATTTGTCAGGCGCGTTGGTGTTTGCTTTGGGACAGGGCGATATATTTCAAGGCCGTCTGAAAAAGGATAAGTTTTATTGGCAGAAGAAACCGTTTGAGTAAAAAGGCTAAAAGGCCGT
>NZ_JBQCWZ010000951.1:0-566 GCF_051956895.1 Neisseria sp. P0021.S006 | reverse complement strand
CAAGTGGACAGGCTGATATGCCATCTGTCCCAGAAGTCGCGGATGTTGATGGCGCGAAGCGGCGCGGCAAAGTTTTTCGGCAGTTGGAAGCCGAGCAGCATGGCCAAGCCGATGACCAAATCTGAGTAGCCGGAAAAGTCGAAAAAGAGTTGGAAGGTGTAGCCATAAATCGCAGACAGAACGCCCCAGCCGTCGAACTGAGCCGGATTTTCAAAAACAGGCGATACCCAACCTTCCGCTAATACGCCGGCAAGCCACCACTTTTTGGCAATGCCCAACATAATCAGGCCAACCGCCAAAGCCGGATAAATCAGCTGGCGTGCCTGTTTGGTGCGGATTTGCACCAATGCGCCTGCTTGTTCGCCATCTATGCTTTTAAAAGCGGCTGCACGGATAATCGGGCCGGATGTGATGGTGGGGAAGAAGCTCAGATGCAGTAGGAGCTCGTGCCATTCAAAACGCTCTCCCTTAGGCTCACGGTAGCAATACACCAAGTAAGCCAGCGATTGGAAAGTGTAATAAGACAAGCCCAGAGGCAAAAGGATGTCGATGACGGCGCTTTGTCC
>NZ_JBQCWZ010000950.1:0-566 GCF_051956895.1 Neisseria sp. P0021.S006 | reverse complement strand
GAATTGTCTTTATAGGCAACGACTGTGCCTTCGGGATGCGCGTTGTGCGTGTCGCGTATCATGCCGAAGAGGGATTTCGATTGTTTTTCACCGTTGAGGATGAAGTCGGCGTTAAAGATTTTATGGCGGCAGTGTTCGCTGTTTGCCTGAGCGAACATCATCAATTCAACATCGGACGGATTGCGGTTTAAAGCCTGATAGTTTTCAACCAGATAATCGATTTCGTCGGCAGAAAGCGCCAAGCCCATTTCGGTATTGGCTTTGACCAAAGCCTCTTTACCGCCGCCCAATACATCTACGCTGGAGAAGGTTTCCGATTGGATATGGTGGAACAGTTGCGCCGCTGCATCGATGTCGGTCAACACGCTTTCGGTCATGCGGTCGTGCAACAGGGCTGCCCATTGTTGTTTTTGCCCATCGGTAAGCACACCTTCGAGCCATACTGCCATACCGCGTTCAATACGCTCAATACCTTCCAAACCGCAGTTTTCGGCGATATTGGTTGCTTTGGAAGCCCAAGGAGAAATGGTGCCCAAACGGGGCGTTACCAAAAATAAATGCAAGCC
>NZ_JBQCWZ010000949.1:0-567 GCF_051956895.1 Neisseria sp. P0021.S006 | reverse complement strand
AGGTGACACTGGTGCCGTAGGTGCCGCTGGCGAAAAAGGCGAAAAAGGTGACACTGGCGCTGCTGGCGAAAAAGGCGAAAAAGGTGACACTGGCGCTGCTGGCGAAAAAGGCGAAAAAGGTGACACTGGCGCCGCTGGCGAAAAAGGCGAGAAAGGTGACACTGGTGCCGCTGGCGAAAAAGGCGAAAAAGGTGATACCGGCGCCGCTGGCGAAAAAGGCGAAAAAGGTGATACCGGCGCCGCTGGCGAAAAAGGCGAAAAAGGTGATACCGGCGCCGCTGGCGAAAAAGGCGAAAAAGGTGACACTGGCGCCGCTGGCGAAAAAGGCGAAAAAGGTGACACTGGTGACACTGGTGCCGCTGGCGCTAAAGGTGAAAAAGGTGACACTGGTGAAAAAGGTGGCAGCATCACAGGTGAAGTTGTAGATAATGGTGATGGTACCCATACAATCACTGTTACTGATCTTGATACCGGCTCAGTCACTACTACCATCGTTAAGGACGGTAAAGACGGTGTAGATGGTAAGAATGCTAAAGCCGACGTTAAAGACAACGGCGACGGTACTCA
>NZ_JBQCWZ010000948.1:0-567 GCF_051956895.1 Neisseria sp. P0021.S006 | reverse complement strand
TTTTCGGGTGCTGTCTTTGGCGGCGAGCATTTGCGGGCTTTCGTAGTTACCACCGGAAACTTCAATAAAATCAATGCCCATTTTCGACAGTTTTTGTACCACTTGCACCGATTCGCTTTCATCAAAACCGCCTTTTTGGAAATCCGCCGAATTGAGTTTTACGCCAACCAAGAAATCTTTACCCACAGCGGCACTAATAGCAGTGTAGATTTCCAAAAGGAAGCGCATACGGTTTTCCAAGCTGCCGCCCCATTGGTCTTGGCGGCGGTTGTGGTGCGGCGAGAGGAATTGGCTGATGAGATAGCCGTGCGCGGCGTGAATTTGTACGCCTGAGAAGCCTGCTTGTTCGGCGATTTTCGCGGTTTGTACGAATTGCTGAATCAGCCCGTTGATTTCATCGGCAGTCAATTCGCGCGGCGGATTGATAAAGCCATCCATGCCCACCAACGGCACGGCGCTCGGTGCAAGCGGCGTTTTATTGACCACCGCAGGCGACTGTTTGCCCGCATGATTGATTTGCATGATGAGTAATGTGTAATGCTGTGTGCCAGCTTTCGACCATTTTTT
>NZ_JBQCWZ010000947.1:0-567 GCF_051956895.1 Neisseria sp. P0021.S006 | reverse complement strand
TGCTTAAGCGGCAATTTTTTCGCATTCTTTAATGCAAGCCAAGCAAGATTCGTAGCAGGCTTTGCATTCAGCGTGGTGGCCGGCGTGTTCTTTGCAGGCGGTAGCACATTGTTTGCAGGCTTCGATGCACACTTTTGCCAAAGATGGGGTCAGGCGTGAATTTTGGGCGGCGAGGTTTTGCAAGGTGCCGCACAGTGCCAACATTTGGTTAACGCCGGTTGCGCAGTCTTTCATGGAAGTATCGCCTGTGCTCAACAGGGCAATGCAGTGTGCCAAACAGATTTGACCGGCTTCAACGCAATGTGCGGCCGCGTTGCGCGCAGCTTCGTAGGCGCGCGGTGCAGAATGCGCGTGACCGGCATGACCGGCATGGTGTGCATGGCCGGCATGGTCGTGAGCACGGGCGAAAGAAGCGGCGGCGGTGAGGGAAACAGCAGCGGCGCTGCCGATAAATTGACGACGGTTCATAAGATAGAGTCCTTTTTGCTTGGTGAAATGATATTACGAATAATTAAATCTATTCGATAACAATAGGTTAACATATTATTTGTTTATAAACAATAAAGG
>NZ_JBQCWZ010000946.1:0-567 GCF_051956895.1 Neisseria sp. P0021.S006 | reverse complement strand
GATTTGCTGCTTATCCGCAGCGCCGGTGCGTATGGCTCAAGCATGGCGAGCAACTACAACACGCGCAACCGCGCGGCGGAAGTATTGGTTAACGGCAACGAATGTAAACTTATCCGCCAACGTGAGACCGTCGAGCAGCAAATGGCCAACGAATTGGCTTGTTTGTAAGGTTTGATTGTTTAAAAGGCCGTCTGAAAGCTTGATTGACTTTCAGACGGCCTTTGTAATGAAAGAAAAGGGCATGTATCAAACACGCCCTTTTTCAGTTTATCAATAATGCGGCGGAATCTCGTCGCGCAGGCTGTACGGTTCGCGTTCGCCGTTTGCGCCTTTGTCCTGCATCCGTTGATACAGAAGCCGCAACTGGCCTTGTTGCAAATCCAAAGCCTGCTGCATCTTGGCGATGGTGTCGTTCAGGCTGCCGATTAAATCTTCCTGCAAGGCCGTCTGAATTTCCAGCTCGGTGACGCGGTGTTCCAATTCCTGAATATTGCTCATATTACAGCACCATCGCGGCAATCCAGCCTGCAACCATCAGCGGGATATTGTAGTGGATAAAGGTTGGGA
>NZ_JBQCWZ010000945.1:0-568 GCF_051956895.1 Neisseria sp. P0021.S006 | reverse complement strand
CCCCGACCAACTCTTCGGCAACGCCGAAATCCATGATATTTCCGTTGCCATCGGCGTTGATCCGCATGGAATCAATGATAATCCCGACTTAAGCGGCCTGCGCTACGGCAAAATCGCCATCCTGTCCGATGCCGACGTGGACGGCTCGCATATTCAAGTTTTGCTGTTGACCCTGTTCTACCGCCACTTCCCGAAACTGGTTGCCGACGGACACATCTACGTCGCCCAGCCGCCGCTGTTCCGCGTCGATGTCAACGCACAAGGTAAGAGCAAACCTGCCCGCAAATTCTACGCCCTCGACCAAAACGAACTCGACAGCATTTTAGAGCGACTGCAAAAAGAAGGCGTTAAAGAAACTGCTTATTCTATCAGCCGTTTCAAAGGCTTGGGCGAGATGAACCCCGATCAGCTCAAAGACACCACCATGCACCCCGACACCCGCCGTCTGTTGCAGGTGCAAATCCCAGAAGGTGCAGATGACGAAACACGCGATATCTTCGTCAAACTGATGGGCAAAGGCGAAGCCGCCGCCCGCCGCGCATGGATGGAAAAAGAAGGCGATACGGCA
>NZ_JBQCWZ010000944.1:0-568 GCF_051956895.1 Neisseria sp. P0021.S006 | reverse complement strand
TAGTAGGGCTGATTCAAATCCAAACATTCGCGCAGGGTTTTTAAAGTAATCTTGCAAGCCAGCCAAGCAAGCAAGCGCGGCAGAATGCCATAGCAGATAATGCTGCCGATGAGTAAGCCTGCCCAAGCGTGTGCATCTTCGATATGATTGTTTAGACGGCCTGCAATTACGGCCTGACTGTCGGGAACAGGAAAGCCCAAATGTTCCGGCAACCATGACAAAGCCTCAACCGTTTTCACCAATGCCGTATTGCTTAAAAGCGTACTTTCCCAGTTGAACGTATATTGACGCACCAAAAGCAGCAGCAAAACAGAAACCAACATTCCCGACAGCGTGCAAAGCCACAGGCCGTGTGAAGTTGCACCAATCAGCCAACGCGTTTGCGGTTTGCGCCATTCATCCACATAAAGCCGCAAAATTGCCTGATTGACCGGGTCTTTACCTCGGAACCAAGTTGTCGGACTGCTGATAAAGTGCATATTTTTCAAACGCAGGAATAAAGTCGCCAGCCACACCAGCAGCATGACTGTATTCATGCCCAAAATCCCGGCCAATACCAGAAAAAAGT
>NZ_JBQCWZ010000943.1:0-569 GCF_051956895.1 Neisseria sp. P0021.S006 | reverse complement strand
GGCTCATTTTTGCCGCTTTGCCCAGCATAATCGATGCGGAGCAATATTTTTCGGCAGACATCTGTACAGCGCGTTCAATCGCGCTTTCTTGCAAATCCCGACCATACACTTTGAAATGGATATGGATTTCGGTAAACACGCGCGGCGCGGTGTCGGCGCGTTTGGCAGTCACTTCGGCACGGCAGTCGGTGATTTTTTGGCGTTGTTTCTCGGCAATCATCACTACATCGATGCTAGAACAGCCTGCTACACCCAACAACAGCATTTCCATCGGGCTGGGGCCGCGTTTGACTTCGCCTTCAGCCGCCGCGCCTTCCATCACAACGCTGTGTCCGTTTGCCGTTGTTCCGACGAAGCACATTCCGTCTATCCATTTTGAAGTAACTTGCATGGTGTCTTTTTTATCCGTAAAAGCATTAATCCGATATTGTAAACAATTTCAAGTGATAAACCTAGTCAGGCCATCTGAAAAATACAATCAATTACAATTGGTCTGAACGCATTATTCGTCCCGATACGCCCAGTGGTTGACCGGTCCGTGCCCTGCCCCGATGCCCAAAGGATGGGAA
>NZ_JBQCWZ010000942.1:0-570 GCF_051956895.1 Neisseria sp. P0021.S006 | reverse complement strand
ATGTACCACAACGCGCCCTCAAAGACGGTTTGCCCCGTCATTTCTTCCAAACACAAGCCTTGTGCGCAAAGCTGGATTTCGTCCATTGGGTCGGGTTTGGGCTTGCCGCGTTTGTATTCCACAGGTTTCAGACGGCCTGTTTTTGTATCCACTTCCACCAAATCCAACACGCCGCTGATGCCCAGCTTCTCCGCCGACACATGCACCGTCCGCTCAAAGCGCACGCCCTTGCGCGTTTCCGGTTCGCCCGAATCCACCCGCTCATGCAACGCCTTTCCCTGCGCGGTCAAATAGTTCTCCGCCCACGCCTGCTCGTTATGAATCAACGCGCATTGGCGCGGGCAGAAAGCGTAGTGTTGCAGGGCGGAAAGGGGAATCAGGCGCGTGTCCTGATTTTCCCCTTGGCTTTCGGTTGAAAGTGCGGTCATCTTTTTAAGTGTTTTTTAAAGTAACTCTTCCACGCTCACGCCATTTAGGCCGTTTGAAACCACGCTGATTTTGTAATCGCCAAAACCGCTTGCGGGCGTACCTGATTCGCCGTTTACACGTTCGACTTTCACAGCGTCAAAC
>NZ_JBQCWZ010000941.1:0-572 GCF_051956895.1 Neisseria sp. P0021.S006 | reverse complement strand
GTGTTGCACCTTACCGGTCATATTGTTTTCCTTTCATATAAACAGTTTCCGGATTATATCGTAAAATAATCCTCTTCTTTAGATTTTTTCCTTTAATATCATGTCTCAATACTTCAACCTCTTCCAGCTTGAGCCATCTTTCAATATTGATACCGAAGCACTCGAACAAAGCTATCGGGCTTTAGCTGCCCGATTTCATCCTGATAAATTTGCTTCTGCTTCAGCTTTTGAGCAGAAACAAGCCGTTATGATGTCTTCTACAATTAATGATGCCTACCGCACATTAAAAAGTCCTATTGATCGGGCTGCTTATCTCTTGAAAAGCCAAAATATCGATGCTGATGCACCTGAACACACTTCGTTTTCACCAGAATTCCTCATGCAGCAAATGGAATGGCGGGAAACATTGATGGATGCACAAATAGAACAAAACCATGATGCCATCCGGGCACTGGATCAAGAAATTCAAGAAGTACAAAGCAGCCTATATCAAGATTTACAACAAGCATTTGAACAACAGGATTATGAATCAGCCGCACAATGGGTACGGCATGGCCGCTTTCTTAATAAAC
>NZ_JBQCWZ010000940.1:0-572 GCF_051956895.1 Neisseria sp. P0021.S006 | reverse complement strand
TCTTGACGGAATGACATTCCCGGGGCGGCTGATACTCTAAACTGACCGCACCCAAGTTGCCGAGATACAAACGCACCGCCTGACTCAGACGGTGCGTTTGTTTTCGCCATGTTACAATACTTTCTTTTCTCACATTCTCAAACCATCATGCAAACCTTACCTTTTCAAACCGATATCACCGCCAGAATGCTGGTCAATACCGAAAACGAAACCATCCATCCCGATGCCGTATTCGTACAAACACAAAACGGCTATTGGATTGCTTGGCACGACCAGCAAGCCGCCCTGCTTGCCCCCGGCACGCCGCCCGATATTCCCTGCTTTTGGGTAGAAGGTGCAGAAAGCTTGGAAGAGCTGGTAAGCATGGTAGAAAACGGTGAATTTGACGAAGTCGAAGAATTTGACGGCGATGATGATGCTTGGCAAGAAGCACTCGGATGCGGCCATCATCACGAAGGACACTGCGGATGCAGCCATTGAGATGCACAAAACGCCTGCTTCCGGTACTTGCCCTTTGTCTGACGCTTAACGGCTGCGTTGTAGGCGCGGCTGTCGATTTGGCTGCTACAACC
>NZ_JBQCWZ010000939.1:0-572 GCF_051956895.1 Neisseria sp. P0021.S006 | reverse complement strand
GTCCTGAATAAGGGGATAAGGCCGTCTGAAATATTATAGACGTTCGGTTTCAACACGGATTTTAAAAACAACTTTGCGTATGTTCGCCCTGTCGCCGACCAATGGGGCATGCGCATCATTCGGGAAGAATAGCGCAAATTCACCTGGCTCCAAGGTCAGCCAGGTTTCCGGCTCGCAGTCGAAAAACTCGATATCGCGCTTTTCGTTGTAGCCTAAACCGTTTTTCAGACGGCCTCTGTCTATCCAGCCATATGTTTCGCTGCCGTCAATCGGCGTTTGAATATCAATATGTTTTAAGTGCGCTTCAGGCTGGGCTTCTCCCTTAGTCCTCATCGGCTCGCTACCGATAAAAATACGGATATTGGGATTCTCGCATGGTACTTGGCCGTCCGGCAGCTTGGCAAAATTTAGGGTCTGCAACAGATGGAAGGCTTCGGCAAAGTCGGGATGCAAGGCAGCGTAGCGGGTGGCATTGCTTATGGTGTCGGTAATCATGGTATATTTTTGTAGATTAAAGGCCGTCTGAAACACTTAAATTTTTCAGACGGCCTTTTGTATATCAACCGTTACAC
>NZ_JBQCWZ010000938.1:0-573 GCF_051956895.1 Neisseria sp. P0021.S006 | reverse complement strand
GAATTAATGTGATAACCGGAGATAAATGTTTATAATTGATTAACAGATAAACAGTCTGTAGCCATATCAACCTATCTCAAGGAGAAAAACATGAAAAAACACGATTTTGAAACGCGTCGCGAGGCTTTGCTGAAAGACATCCGAGAAGTGATGGATGATGTGGAAGAGTTGTACCGCGACGGTGTGGAAGCCGGTTCGGAAGAGGGCGGCAAAGCCCGGGCCAAATTGGAAGAGAAATTGGCCGCGGCCAAAGAGCGTTTGAGCCGTTTTGAAGAAGAGGCCGGCGAACGTTTGCGCCATCATGCCGAGCGTGCGCGTGAGAAATACGAGCAGTTTGAAGAAGCGGCCCAGGAGCGTCTTAAAGAAGGCAAAGAGCGTTTTGCCGAATTTGAAGCTGATGCGGGCGAGCGTTTGAAACGCGGTGCCAAACACGCTGATGAAGGGTTGCATGAAAAACCATACTATGCGATGGGTTTTGCCGCATTGGCCGGTTGGGTTGTCGGTGTGTTGTTGAACCGTCGTTAGTGTGAATATGTTAAGGCCGTCTGAACAGGCGTGCACATGAAATCATGG
>NZ_JBQCWZ010000937.1:0-573 GCF_051956895.1 Neisseria sp. P0021.S006 | reverse complement strand
AATTAGTGCTGATGCGCGCCACCGTGACCATGGCCGTTACCGTGATCCATGCCGGATTGTGGTGCAGTTTTCACTTCCAGCTCGACAGTTTGAGATTTCGCGTTTTTGAATTTCAGGGTTACAGGTACTTTTTCGCCTTCTTTCAGCGGTTTTTTCAGACCCATGAACATAACGTGGTAGCTGCCTGGTTTCAGCTCGGTTACGCCTTTTGCAGCCAAAGGCACGCCGCCTTTAACTTCGCGCATACGCATAACGCCGTTGTCGTTAATATGGGTGTGTACTTCAACGCGTTCTGCAACAGGGCTGCTGCCGCCTACCAAGAAGTCTTGTTTGGCTTCATCGTTTTGGATTTTCATGAATGCGCCACCCATTTTCATACCTTCGACAGTGGCACGTGCCCAACCGTCTTCAATATGGATACCGGCTGCAGATACGGAAGTTGCCAAGCCTGCCAGAATCAGGGTTGCCATTAATTTTTTCATGTTTTGCTCCTTGTGTTTGCCAAATGGCTGGGATATACAGTCTTCATCTTACAACCAAAGGCCGTCTGAAAACTTTGATATAGATTAATTA
>NZ_JBQCWZ010000936.1:0-573 GCF_051956895.1 Neisseria sp. P0021.S006 | reverse complement strand
ACTACTCGCTGACCCCGACTATTTCGATTGTCGATCCTGCGTTTACCATGACCGTCCCCGCCGGCGTAACCGCCGATACCGGTTTGGACGTACTGACCCACGCGGTAGAAGCGTACGTTTCCGTACTGGCGAACGACTTTACAGACGGCCTCGCTCTGCAAGCCATCAAGCTCGTGTTCCAATACCTCGAACGCTCCTACAAACACGGTGCGGCCGATCCTGAAGCGCGCGAGCATATGCACAATGCCTCCACCATCGCAGGCATGGCGTTTGCCAATGCGTTCTTGGGCATCAACCACTCGATGGCACACAAAATCGGCGGCAAATATCACGTTCCGCACGGCCGTGCCAACGCCATCCTGCTGCCGCACGTCATCCGCTACAACGGCACGCGCCCGCAGAAAACCGCCACTTGGCCGAAGTACAACTACTACAAAGCCGACCTGAAATATCAGGAAATCGCCCGTACCTTAGGCCTGCCATGCAGCACACCGGCAGAAGGCGTCGAATCCTTCGCCCGCGCCTGCCACGAACTGTCGGTCAACGTCGGCATCAAAATGTCGTTGAAAGAGC
>NZ_JBQCWZ010000935.1:0-573 GCF_051956895.1 Neisseria sp. P0021.S006 | reverse complement strand
GATGAAATCCGTCCGCAGGCCAGCCACGGTGCGAGCGGTTTGCTCAAACTTGGTGCAGGCATTACGCCCGACCATCCGGACTATATGCAATGGCGCAAAGAGTTTTTGGAAGAATACAGCCGCTGCTATGCCGATCAAACCATCTTGTTCGACGGCGTAAACGAAATGCTAGAAGCCTTAGTTCAACGCGGTATCCAATGGGGCGTTATCACTAACAAGCCCATGCGCTTTACCGATGTCCTCGTGCCTAAGCTCGGGTTTACCGTGCCTCCTGCCGTCATTGTCAGCGGCGATACTTGCGATGAACCTAAGCCCAGCGTGAAGCCCATGTTTTATGCGTGCGAACAGATGGGTGTCGAAGCGCGGCGATGTTTTTATGTCGGCGATGCCGAGCGCGATATGCAGGCAGGCAAGAATGCCGGGATGACAACCGTGCTTGCCGATTGGGGCTATATTTCTGCCGAAGACCAAACCGAAAACTGGCTTGCCGATTTCCGTATTGCCACGCCTTTGGATTTGTTGGCAATCTTGCGTTAAAACCCTGTAATAATCCGTTTTCAGACGGCCCGAAAC
>NZ_JBQCWZ010000934.1:0-573 GCF_051956895.1 Neisseria sp. P0021.S006 | reverse complement strand
CAACCGTTTATTATCAGCGGCGGCGCGGGCGGACAGAAAAATCCGGCTTTGATTCAAACCGCCGATTTGAGCCGCGTTACCCACGATCCGCTGCTTTCCAATTTGCGCTATACCTTGCGCAAGCGCTACGGCTTCAGCCGCGATACCAAAGAAAAAATGCGCGTGCCTTGCGTTTATTCAACAGAGAATATTACGCCGCCGCAATCCGGCGAAGTGTGTTCGGCCGATGCCGCGCCGCAAGGTTTGTCCTGCGCGGGCTACGGCGCGAGTATGCTGGTGACGGCTTCGTTTGGGCTGTATTGTGCGCAGGCGGCGGTGGAGCATATCGCGGGGCGGAAGTGAGGGGTAGGGAATGGGTAAGAGCCGATTTTTTAAAGCCTACTTTATCGCCAGCCTGATTTATGCGGTATGGTTCGGTGTGTTGATGTATGCCGTCGATCCGATGTTTCTCGATGTGATGGAATGCAATACGTTGCCCGGCGATTATTTGTGTGTGCAAAGCGGTTATACCCGTCCATTCACCGCTTTTCTTTATCCGTTTCTGTCCGTCATGATATTCAGCCTGTTGCACGC
>NZ_JBQCWZ010000933.1:0-573 GCF_051956895.1 Neisseria sp. P0021.S006 | reverse complement strand
TTTGTAGCAGGTATAAACCAATGCCGCGCAGGCCAGCCACATAAGGATATAGAAAAGCGAATGGAAGCTGCCGGCAATTGCATACCATACTGCCAATGCGCCGATAAAGAATGCGCGATCGCTTTTGCCGAATGGTCCGTCATAACGACGGCCGTTGCCATGGACTTGTCCAAAAACGCCGCAAAATTCAGTCATTGCCGCCAGCCAAATAAACAGGGCAATTTGTACGCCGCCGAAGGGCGCGATAAAGGCAAAAGGCAGATACAAAGCAGCATCTGCGGCAATATCAGTGATTTCATTCAAATAACCGCCTAATGCCGATTGTTGGCCGAACTCCCGTGCCAGCATACCGTCCATCGCATTCAGCGCCATACGGACAAACAACCAGATCGGTAAAAGCCAGAATAGTGTGGATACACCAGCAAACAATGCTAAAAGCAAACCGATCAAAATAGAAACGGCGCAGGCAAACAGGGTAATCTGATTGGCAGTAATACCTTTTTGATACAGTCGCTTAACAATGGGGCGCAATAGGTTTTGGAATTTTGGTTTCAGGGCGTAAATGCTCATGAT
>NZ_JBQCWZ010000932.1:0-574 GCF_051956895.1 Neisseria sp. P0021.S006 | reverse complement strand
GTTCAAAGTGTTTGATGTTGGGAGTCATGATATGGATTTGAATGATTGGAAGGAAAATGGCCGGCAGAAGCAGATGGGCGACCAAGGCAAACCTTTAAACGACGGCACATCTGCAGAATCCCAACAGGATGTTGATTTGTGGGATCACAAGCAAAACGGTGTTGTTGAAAACGAAGTTGAGGTTGTGGCTGACGCGGTAGAAATTCAGGAAGCAGTAGAAGGTCAGGATGTAGTTGAACATCCTGAAATGCCGTCTGAAAAAAACGAGAAGAAGGCCAAACGCAAAAAAGACAAGGCGAAAAAGAAAAAAAATAAAGCCGAGGATTTGAATGCGTCTGATCTGTTGGGTACGAATAAGGGCGTGGAAACCATGTTCCGCAATGCCGTACGCTCGGAGATGGAATTGTTGGCGCTGGCGGCAACCAAAGCAAATATTATGATTTCGCTGAATGGTTTTATTGTTTCTGCGCTGATGATTTCGGGCGCGTTTATTTTTTCATCGTCGCCCGAATTTTTGATTCCGGCCAGTACGTTTATGATTACTGCCGCAGCATCTATCGTGTTTGCATTGCTT
>NZ_JBQCWZ010000931.1:0-574 GCF_051956895.1 Neisseria sp. P0021.S006 | reverse complement strand
CCTGACCATCGTCTTCATGCCGTTTACCTACTCGATTGCCGACGGTATTGCGTTCGGCTTTATCAGCTACGCACTCATCAAGCTCTTGTGCAACCGCACCCAAGACGTACCGCCTATGGTATGGATTGTCGCCGTATTGTGGGCATTGAAATTCTGGTTCTTAGGTTAAACCGCTCAAAAGAACAGGCCGTCTGAAAACTTTTCAGACGGCCTGTTTTATTTTACCCAGCGTTTAAAGCTGTCGGTAAAAGATTATTTTTTCACTTTTTTAGCAGCAGGTTTAGCGGCAGCTTTCGCGCCTTTGTCCAATGCGCAGAAGCGGGTAATGATTTGATCAACCACTTCTTGTTTGCCGTTTACTTCGGTAGTACCACGGATAGTCAGCATATTGCCGTCAACTTTGTCTACGTTGGCTGCAGTGGCTGCTTCAGCAACCCAAGCGACATTGCCACCCCAGAATGCGTTTACATCTTTGCTGCTGTCAGTGATACGGAACAGATTTTCAGTTAATTGACCTTTATATTTTACTTGGGCGGCAACAACTTCATTGCCTTTGAAGCCGTACATTACGCTC
>NZ_JBQCWZ010000930.1:0-575 GCF_051956895.1 Neisseria sp. P0021.S006 | reverse complement strand
GTCTTGAAGGCGTGGAACAACTGTTGCACAAATTCTTGCACCGCAATGAACACGAAGACGGACACGATGCCGAGCCTGAAGTCACAGACGAAAAAACAAAAGTAAAAGGCGCGGTCCGCACAGATTTCATCCTCTCCGCCGAAATCATCATTATCGCGCTGGGCGTTGTTGAGAAATATGACCTGATGACACGTTCTTTGGTGATGGCCGCCATCGGTGTCGGCATGACGGCATTGGTCTATGGTTTGGTCGGCATCATCGTCAAACTTGACGACCTCGGTATGATGCTGATGCGCCAAAAAAGCGCCGCCGTACAAAGTATCGGACGCGGTTTGATTTCATTTATGCCTTGGTTTATGCGCGGCTTGAGCATTGTCGGCACGCTGGCGATGTTCTTGGTTGGCGGCGGACTGATCGCCCACAACCTTGGCTTTTTGCACGATTTCCTCCACGCGCAGCATTGGGACAGTGGCATGATGGAACATATCGTCAACTTGGTGGTCGGAGTAGCCGCCGGTGCCTTAGCTTGCGCAATCGTCCTGCCTGCAATGAAATTGTTTCAAAAAGACTGATTT
>NZ_JBQCWZ010000929.1:0-575 GCF_051956895.1 Neisseria sp. P0021.S006 | reverse complement strand
TTTGAGGAGAATATCATGTCTAAAACCATTATCCATACCGACAAAGCCCCTGCCGCGATTGGTGCATACAGCCAAGCAGTCCGTGCAGGCGATACGGTTTATATGAGCGGTCAGATTCCTTTGGATCCAGCTACGATGACCGTGGTCGGCGATGGCGACTTCCGCGCCGAAGCAGTGCAAGTATTTAAAAACCTGCAAGCCGTAGCCGAAGCAGCAGGCGGTTCTTTGAACGATATCGTCAAACTCAATGCTTATTTGACCGATTTGGCCAACTTTGCCGTGTTCAATGAAGTGATGGCTGAATTTATCAAACAACCTTTCCCTGCACGTGCGGCGGTTGGCGTGGCCAGCCTGCCTAAAGGCGTTCAGGTTGAAGCAGAAGCAGTATTGGTTTTAAATGCATAATTGATGTTTTCAGACGGCCTAGGCTGGGCTTGAGGCCGTCTGAAAATAATAACAACGGAAAACAATAATAATGGCACATTACGCAATCGTAGACATTCAAGGCTGTTTTGACGAGCTGACTTTGTTGCTTGCCAAAATCGGCTTTAATCATGGTACGGACACCCTTTGGC
>NZ_JBQCWZ010000928.1:0-576 GCF_051956895.1 Neisseria sp. P0021.S006 | reverse complement strand
AACAACTATTGTCAAGCCTCCGTTGCGGTAGTAGCGGTTGAGTGCTGGCAACTGATAACACAAGGATTTGCCGCCGCCCGTGGGCAGCACCGCCAGCGTATGCAACCCCTTCATACCTGATTGCACCACAGCACGTTGTCCACCATCAAATCCTTTTACATCGCGAAAAGTCGGTAGTTTGAAATAACGCTGTAACTGCGCCTCAGGATTGAGCGTATCCTGACAATAACGGCATTCCGTACTACCGCAATCATGGTCGCGCAATTCGGCAATCAGCCGAGCCGTATCGGGAAACTGGTGCCTCACCCACGGAGCTAACACAGAATTACCACCAGAGACATTTAACCAAGATAAGGCATAGCCGAGGGAAGGATATATGGCAGGATTACGGATGTCTGTTTTCATTAACTCCAAAAAACGTGTGCGGCAGACTTTCAGACGACCTCCCGCCCCAAGTCGCCCGCTACATCCGCGAACACAAACTGTACCAAAGCGGAAAATAGCGTAAATTCATACAGATAAGTTATAATACCGTCCAAACCCCATTTCATTCCCACCATTAGGAAAACAATGAAC
>NZ_JBQCWZ010000927.1:0-576 GCF_051956895.1 Neisseria sp. P0021.S006 | reverse complement strand
AGTTATTACCTATTGAAAGATACTAAATAATCATCAAGTTAGCATATCCCTACCTGAACATTAGCCCCCTCACCGACCCAACTACAAAGGCTGAGCCAAATCGTTTTCCGTGTTGTAGCTGATAAAATCCTGCTCATGAGGGAAATGGACAACTCGCGCGCGCTGTTGCTGCAGCCAGCCGCGGATGCTGCGCATTCCGGAATAAAGGTATGGCACGGTGCTTTGCAGGATTTGCGGCCGGATAAACATCACGCTGTAATGCGGCCTGGCAGAGGTCTCCACATAAAACGCATTGCACAATGGCGTGCGCCGCGCGATGGTTTCAAATTGGGAAACCAAGTTTTCCGGCAAACGCGGCATATCGCAGGATACGATAAGCAGCCAATCGGCAGTGGCAATTTGCAAATCGTTGGCGGCTGTACACAAAGCGGCTAAAGGGCCGTAATGCTGCCATTGGCGCGCATCAGAGAAAACGTGCGCGCTGCGTTGGGCGTAAGATTCAAGGTTGCGGTTGGCACTGATGGCGATGTGGCTGACTTGGGGGCGGATTTTTTCGATAACATGATCTATCAAGGC
>NZ_JBQCWZ010000926.1:0-576 GCF_051956895.1 Neisseria sp. P0021.S006 | reverse complement strand
GAATAGCTCATATACACTCCGAAAAGCAATTTTAAATAATAGGCCGTCTGAAACAACGGCATGCATCAATCTGATATTTACATTTATTTGCAATGATTTTATAAAGGCTATGCAAATAAATGTAAACAATGCCTGATGCTTATTTTAAGAAGCAAAATAAGGCTGGCAGAAAACTGCCAGCCTTCATAGGAAGCATCAAATTATTTGATTTCGACTTTAGCGCCGGCTTCTTCCAGTTGTTTTTGGATGTCTTCAGCTTCAGCTTTAGAAACACCTTCTTTCAGAGTTTTAGGTGCACCGTCAACGATGTCTTTAGCTTCTTTCAGACCCAAGCCAGTGAGAGCGCGGACAACTTTAATCACGCCAACTTTTTGATCACCGGCAGAAGCCAATACTACGTCAAATTCAGTTTTCTCTTCAGCAGCAGCTGCACCAGCACCTGCAGGACCTGCAACTGCAACTGCAGCAGCAGAAACGCCAAATTTTTCTTCAAAAGCTTTAACCAAATCGTTCAATTCCATTACGGTCAAAGAACCAACGGCTTCCAAAATGTCTTCTTTAGTAATAGCCATGCTA
>NZ_JBQCWZ010000925.1:0-577 GCF_051956895.1 Neisseria sp. P0021.S006 | reverse complement strand
GCCGACGCATACCGATGGCACGGAGCATGAGCTGACCCGTTTGAGCCGCAAGTTTGGCCGCCGTTTGCACGGACGTTTTAATTTGCCGGTTTATTGGGTGGACGAAAGGATGTCTTCCCTATACGCGGAAAGCCTGCTTGCTGAAGCCCAAGTGTTTGGCCGAAAACAAAAATCCGTGCTTGACCAAGTAGCGGCGCAGGCGATTTTGCAAGGCTTTTTTGAAGGCGGAGCGGCCGAGTATTTCAATGGCCGCGAAGAATAGCACATGGTTCGTTATAGAGGCCGTCTGAAACTTGATTTCAGACGGCCTTGGTTTTATTACGGCTTTGAGATAAAAGAGGTTTAGTTTGGTTAAGTCTGATTTTTTTCAGTGCAAATTTTGCTACACTCCGTTCTCTTTTTTAGACACAAATACAAGGAAAAAGTCATGGCACTCATGGACAATCTTTTGAATGCGGCTACCCAAATGTTGGGTGGCAACAGCGAAAACGGCGCACAAGGTTCTCTGACCGATATGGCGATGGATTTGGTGAAACAGCAAGGCGGTGTGGGCAACCTGATCAACCAACTGCAACAA
>NZ_JBQCWZ010000924.1:0-578 GCF_051956895.1 Neisseria sp. P0021.S006 | reverse complement strand
TGATTTGCCCGGACACGGCGATGCGCCTTTTACCGAGCCGTTTGATATTGCCGCCGTTGCCGAAGCCTTCGCCGGACAAATCGACACGCCGGCACACATTCTCGGCTGGTCGCTGGGCGGACTGGTTGCCCTGTATCTGACCGCGCTTTATCCCGACAAAATCCAATCGCTCTGCCTGACGGCAAGTTTTGCCCGATTGACTGCCGACACGGATTATCCCGAAGGCTTGGCGCAACCTGCCTTGGGCAAGATGGTCGGCGCATTTCAGCAGGATTATGCCAAACATATTAAACAGTTTCTACAACTGCAACTGCTGCATACGCCGCATTCAGGCGAAATCTTAAACCGGGTATTGCCCGATTTGGCGCGCTGTGGCACGCCCTCCGCCTTACAGGCCGCGCTTGAAGCGGTCAACCATGCCGATGCGCGTCCGCTGTTGTCGCTGATTCAAACGCCGTCATTGCTGGTGTTTGGACAGAAAGACGCCATCACGCCGCCGCGCATGGGCGAATATTTACACCGCTATTTGAGCAACAGCGAGCTGGTCCTTATTGACAAAGCCGCACACGCGCCCTTTT
>NZ_JBQCWZ010000923.1:0-580 GCF_051956895.1 Neisseria sp. P0021.S006 | reverse complement strand
CCTTTTGAGCATCTACCAACAAGACCGCGACTGGGAAAAAGCCATCGAAATGGCGCAGCTCTTGAGCCATGACGAACAGACCTACCAGTTTGAAATCGCCCAGTTCTATTGCGAAATCGCCCAAGCCGCGCTGTTCAAATCCAACTTCGACGCCGCCCGCTACAACATCGGCAAAGCACTCGAAGCCAACAAGAAATGTACGCGCGCCAACATCATTCTCGGCGACATCGAATACCGTCAGGGCAACTTCCCTGCCGCAGTAGAAGCGTATTCCGCCATCGAGCAGCAAAACCACGCCTATCTGAGCATGGTCGGCGAGAAACTCTATGAAGCCTATGCCGCGCAAGGCAAACAGGAAGAAGGCCTCAACCGCCTTATCGGCTATATGCAAACCTTCCCCGAGCTTGACCTGATCAACGTCATCTACGAGAAAGCTCTGTTGCTTAAGGGCGAAACCGAAGCGGCGCAAATCGCTGTCGAACTCGTCCGCCAAAAACCCGACCTCAACGGCGTGTACCGCCTGCTTGGTTTGAAACTCAGCAATATGAATCCGGAGTGGAAAGCCGATACCGATATGATT
>NZ_JBQCWZ010000922.1:0-580 GCF_051956895.1 Neisseria sp. P0021.S006 | reverse complement strand
GACGTTCGGTTTCCGCCCATGCGCCGTCCAAAGCGGCTTTCAATTCATCGTAACTGTGGTCGAGGTAAGCGTTCACTTCTGCGTTCACCACATTGGCCATGCGGATAATGCCGAGCGCACCGTCAATCACACCGGCGCCGATACCCATTTGCAGCAAGATGAAACCGGCTTTAATAGTTGGAATATAAGACTGGAACTGCTCAGGCGAAGCAATCACATCTTCATCGGGAATAAACACATCTTTAAAATTCAGGCTGTAAGTGCGCGTGCCTTCCAAACCGCAGAACTCAGGGCAATCTTGCAAGGTAACGCCTTCCCATTGGCCGCCGGTGATAAACATCACATAGCTGTCGCCGATTTGGGCGGTATTTGCCCAAATGTGGTCTTCGCCGATATTAGATACCCAAGGCAAAGCGCCGTTGACTTTGTAGCCGCCTTCAACGCGCTCGGCTTGCAAGTTGTGTTTTTCGATACCGGCAAGGTGTTTGACGGTATTGGACATGCCCGTACCGGCCAAAACTTTGCCCTGCAGAATATCGGCCAAATATTCGTCTTTAACCGCTTGGTTGGGGGATTGGTG
>NZ_JBQCWZ010000921.1:0-581 GCF_051956895.1 Neisseria sp. P0021.S006 | reverse complement strand
CGTTTCCGACCGCAAGCAACTGACCGACGAACAATTAGAATGGTACGCACGCGCCGCTTTGCGCCTGCAACGTTGGGATGAATTGGCAAGCGTGATTCAGCATATGCCTGAAAAACTGCAAAAAGACCCGACATGGCAATATTGGCTGGGCCGCAGCTTTGCCGCACAAGGCAAAAGCAGCCACGCCAAAGAAATGTACGAAAAAGCCGCCGCTTCCGGCCGCAATTTCTACGCCGTAATGGCAGGTGAAGAACTGGGCCGCCGCATCAATACGCGCAACAACGTTTCCGATGCCGATGCCAGAGACGTCCGCCGCATGAGCGAAGACGGTGCCATCAAACGCGCATTGGTTCTGTTTAAAAACAGCCAAAACAACGGCGACTCCAAAATGCGCCGTCAGGCGCAGGCAGAATGGCGTTTTGCCACCCGCGATTTCAACGAAGACAACCTGCTGACTGCCGCGCAAGTCGCTTTTGACAACCAGTTCTACGACATGGCAATCAACAGCGCCGACCGTACCGACCACAAACTCAACTACAAACTGCGCTATATCTCTCCGTTTAAAGACCTGACCGTCCGCT
>NZ_JBQCWZ010000920.1:0-582 GCF_051956895.1 Neisseria sp. P0021.S006 | reverse complement strand
GTTTTAAAGCAGCGGCGGTAATTTCCGATGCCTTGCCTTCGTATTTGTCTGCCAATACGCAGCCGAGCAGCAAACCCATGCCGCGGACTTCTTTAAATACGCCGGTCTTTTCGCCTATTTCACGCAAGGTCGTCTGAAGTTTTTGGCCTTGTTGCTCAACGTGTGCCAATGTTTCGGGCGCATTGATGATGTCAAACGCACGGCTGCCGACCGCGCATGCCATCGGATTGCCGCCAAAGGTTGAACCATGTGTTCCAGGGCCGAAGGTTGGGGCGATTTTATCGGTGGTCAGTATCGCGCCAATCGGGAAACCGCAACCCAAGGCTTTGGCGGAGCTGATGATGTCGGGTGTGATGCCGTAATGCTCGTAGGCAAACAGTTTGCCCGTATGGCCCATGCCGGTTTGCACTTCGTCCAAAATCAGCAAGGCACCGTGTTTGTCGCACAAACGGCGTGCGGCTTGCAGATATTCTTGAGTGGCAGGCAGGATGCCGCTTTCGCCTTGAATCGGTTCGATAATCACGGCGCAGGTTTTGTCGCTGACGGCGGCTTCCAATGCGGCAATATCATTAAATGGAACAT
>NZ_JBQCWZ010000919.1:0-582 GCF_051956895.1 Neisseria sp. P0021.S006 | reverse complement strand
TTCCAATCTTGAGCCAAGTCCGCATCGGTAAAGCCGGCTTTTTTCAATGCCGGAACCGGAGGGCGTTCAACTTCGCGTTTGCAGTTTGGACACAGTCTGCGCAACAGCCTTTGCGCCATAATCAGGCTGACCGAGCTGGCGATGTTGAAAGGCGCAACACCCATGTTCAAAAGGCGGGACAGCGTGGCCGGTGCATTATTGGTATGCAAGGTAGAGAAAACCATGTGGCCGGTTTGGGCGGCTTTAATGGCGATGTCGGCGGTTTCCAAGTCACGAATCTCACCGACCATAATAATATCAGGATCTTGACGTAAGAAGGATCGGAGTGCGGCAGCAAACGTCAGGCCTTGTTTTTCATTGACGTTGACTTGGTTGACGCCCGGCAGGTTAATCTCGGCCGGATCTTCTGCCGTCGAAATGTTCACATCTTCCGTGTTCAAAATACTCAGGCAAGTATAGAGCGAAACGGTTTTGCCCGAACCTGTCGGACCGGTAACCAATACCATGCCGTAAGGGCGGTTGATGGCCTCAAGCAGCATTTCTTTTTGGAAAGGCTCTAAGCCGAGTTGGTCGATATTGAGC
>NZ_JBQCWZ010000918.1:0-582 GCF_051956895.1 Neisseria sp. P0021.S006 | reverse complement strand
GTTTTTTCAGACGGTATTGAATAAGGCAATAAAAATCCCCTGCCGGGATAAACGGGCAGGGGATTTTTGTCTTATTGAACTTATTTGTTCAATTCGTTAGCCAGATACAGCCAGGTTTCAATGACGGTATCAGGGTTGAGCGATACGCTCTCGATACCTTCTTCAACCAGCCATTTGGCAAAGTCCGGATGGTCTGATGGACCTTGACCGCAAATACCGACGTATTTGTTTTGTTTGCGGCAAGCAGAGATTGCCAAGTGCAACATCACTTTAACGGCAGGGTTGCGCTCGTCGAAGGAGTCGGATACCAAACCGCTGTCACGGTCGAGGCCGAGGGTCAGCTGGGTCATGTCGTTAGAGCCGATGGAGAAGCCGTCGAAGTATTGCAGGAATTGTTCTGCCAATACAGCGTTGCTTGGCAACTCGCACATCATGATCAGGCGCAGGCCGTTTTTGCCGCGTTCCAAACCGTTTTCTTTCAGGGCTTTAACAACAGCTTCCGCTTCACCCAAAGTACGAACGAATGGAATCATGATTTCGACGTTGGTCAAGCCCATTTCATCGCGAACGCGTTTCAAGGCT
>NZ_JBQCWZ010000917.1:0-583 GCF_051956895.1 Neisseria sp. P0021.S006 | reverse complement strand
GTCCAGGGCTTGGATTTGTCGGACGAATTCAGCCAAAAACGTATTGCCGCTACGCTGGCCGAATTGGAAGAAGAGCGTTCAGCCATCCAGGATCTACTCTAAAACAAAGGCCGTCTGAAAACCAAATTTCAGGCGGCCTAAATAATTAAATGCCCGTTCTACAATCATTTTTAAAAACTAGAATGGTACTCTTTGTCCTTGTTTATCTTTAAGATGCCATTGACCTGCCGGTGTACAACCGCCACCACTACCACCGACAGCATAATGATCACAATTCGGATCAAGACGTTTTCCTTGAGAATATGAGCCATTTGTCAAACCATCCCCATCAAAGGAACTGCACGCGCCGGTAAAAGCTACGCAAAACAGGACTAAAATTTTCTTAAACATTCACATCACCTTTTTTCAAACATTGCAGCCTAGATAAAGTTCCCACGCTATCGATATAAGCCACACTGTGTGAGCAAAAAGAACCAATCCTGCCTTGCTCACTGTTGTATTGCCGCCGATATAGGTACCAAAATTTCCGCTGCCTTCGCTTAAAGAAAAACTAACTCCATAAATTTGGAATACACATATAATG
>NZ_JBQCWZ010000916.1:0-584 GCF_051956895.1 Neisseria sp. P0021.S006 | reverse complement strand
ATTGCATATGT
The DNA here is from genome assembly GCF_051956895.1 of Neisseria sp. P0021.S006. Classification (NCBI taxonomy): domain Bacteria; kingdom Pseudomonadati; phylum Pseudomonadota; class Betaproteobacteria; order Neisseriales; family Neisseriaceae; genus Neisseria; species Neisseria sp. P0021.S006. The sequence continues at coordinate 573 of NZ_JBQCWZ010000916.1, read as the reverse complement.
ATCAATTTGAATTTTTTAGAATTTCAATATGAAACCCCTAATTTACTACGCCCATTCCGCGCAAGATAAACTCGGCAATCTCTTGCCTTACGAACATTGGCAAACCTTGCAAAGCCATTCGGTAAATGTTGGCGAAATGGCGGCGGAGTTTGCGCGAGTATTCGGGGCGCAGGAACAGGCCTGCCAGACGGGACAGCTGCATGACTTAGGGAAATATTCAGAAGCCTTTAACCGCCGATTGCATGGCGGCGCATCAGTCGATCATGCTACCGCCGGAGCCAAAATTGCCGTTGAGCTTTGGGGAAATGTTATCGGTAAGTTAATGGTGTTTTGCATTGCGGGGCATCATGCAGGGTTGGCTAATGGATGTGGTGAGGGCGATAACCGCAGTACTTTGAAACAGCGTCTAGCTTTGCAATTTGGCGAAGATATTCCCGCTCTCGATAATCTGTGGCAACAAGAAATCAAGCTCCCTCAAGCCCTGTCCGCACCGCTACTCAAAGCCGACGCGCATCATCCTTTTTTCTCCTACGCCTTCTTCACCCGGAGGCTCTATTCCTGCTTGGTGGATGC
>NZ_JBQCWZ010000915.1:0-584 GCF_051956895.1 Neisseria sp. P0021.S006 | reverse complement strand
ACACATGGTCGATACCGTGCTGTATTTCGAGGGCGACCAACATTCCAACTACCGCATGATACGCGCCATTAAAAACCGCTTCGGTGCGGCAAACGAACTGGGCGTATTCGCCATGACCGAAAACGGTTTAAAAGGCGTATCCAATCCGTCCGCCATTTTCCTCGCCAGCTACCGCGACGATACGCCCGGCTCGTGCGTTTTGGTTACACAAGAAGGCAGCCGCCCGCTTTTGATCGAAATTCAGGCATTGGTCGATGATGCACACGGTTTCACACCCAAACGACTCACCGTCGGTCTCGAACAAAACCGCCTCGCCATGCTGCTCGCCGTCCTCAACCGCCACGGCGGCATCGCCTGTTTCGACCAAGACGTGTTCCTCAATGCCGTCGGCGGCGTCAAAATCGGCGAACCCGCCGCCGACCTCGCCGTCATCCTCGCCATGCTCTCCAGCTTCCGCAACCGCCCCATGCCCGAAAAAACCGTGGTTTTCGGCGAAATCGGCCTCAGCGGCGAAGTCCGCCCTGTTGCACGCGGACAAGAGCGGCTCAAAGAAGCGGAAAAACTCGGCTTCAAACGCGCCATCG
>NZ_JBQCWZ010000914.1:0-584 GCF_051956895.1 Neisseria sp. P0021.S006 | reverse complement strand
GCGTCATCGATAGGGCAACATGCCGTCTGAAAAAATGGGGATATTCACAGATTATAAATATTTCGGCTGCTTTTTGATAGTGAAACCCCGGTTCTGCCGGCGGAGACACTGCCGGTTTGCAACACAAAGCAATATGGTTTGAAATAAAGGCCGTCTGAACGATTGGGTTTCAGACGGCCTCGGTATCAGCGTAGGTGAAGCACCTATCCGCTGTTTTATTTACATTTGGTTTTGGCCAAATTCACGGCGGCGGTCAGGCTTTTTTCGTTGACTTCGCCGGTGATGGTTTGTTTGTAGCCGCATTTCGGCGCTTCGACGACTGTGAAGGGCAGTACGCCGACGTTGTTGCCGTGGGCTTTCATGAAGTTGCGGCTGTTGGCGCCGGTGTAACGCCAAATCGGGTAGCTGACCGGCGTTTGTTTCAGGAACTTGCCGATGTTGTCGGTTGTATCCAGCGCGATGCCGACCATATCGACGCTGCCTTTTTTCTGCGCTTTGTACCATGCGGACATGGCGGGCATTTCTTTACTGCAGGGGCCGCACCAGGTTGCCCAAAGGTTGACCACGCGCACGGGGGCTTTGAG
>NZ_JBQCWZ010000913.1:0-585 GCF_051956895.1 Neisseria sp. P0021.S006 | reverse complement strand
TCATATTTCCTTTCGGAGAGAAAACATGTCAGACGAAAAAAGCAAAGCCTTAGCCGCCGCCCTTGCCCAAATCGAAAAAAACTTCGGCAAAGGCTCCATCATGAAAATGGACGGCAGCCAACAGGAAGAAAACCTTGATGTTATTTCCACCGGCTCCCTCGGCGTGGACTTGGCACTCGGCGTTGGCGGTCTGCCCCGCGGCCGCGTGGTTGAAATTTTCGGCCCGGAATCCTCCGGTAAAACCACACTCTGTCTCGAAGCCATTGCTCAATGCCAAAAAAATGGCGGCATCTGCGCATTCATCGATGCCGAGCATGCTTTTGACCCGATTTACGCCCGCAAACTCGGTGTAAAAGTCGAAGAACTCTATCTCTCCCAACCGGATACCGGCGAGCAGGCATTGGAAATCTGCGATACATTGGTACGCTCAGGAGGTATCGATATGGTCGTTGTCGACTCCGTAGCCGCTCTTGTGCCTAAAGCCGAGATCGAAGGCGAAATGGGCGACAGCCACGTCGGCCTGCAAGCCCGCCTGATGAGCCAAGCCTTGCGCAAACTGACCGGTCACATCAAACACACTAATAC
>NZ_JBQCWZ010000912.1:0-587 GCF_051956895.1 Neisseria sp. P0021.S006 | reverse complement strand
GTATTCCACGCCCCATTGGTCGAAGGGGTTGATACGCCAAATCACGCCTTGAACGAAAGTACGATGTTCGTAAGCAGCCATCAGCATGCCGAGGTTGAAAGGCGTCAGGCTGTCGATGAGCAGGCTGTTGCTCGGACGGTTGCCGGGGAATTCTTTTTGCGGTGCAAGGCGGTTGCGTTCGTCTTGGGGCAGGGCGGCCAATTCGATTTGTACTTCGTTTAAGGTCTTACCTTTCATCAGCGCTTCGGCTTGGGCGAAGGCATTGGCAACGGTAAAGCGGTGTTGGCGGTGGTTGCCGTAGACTGTGGTCATGGGGACGATGAAGTCGACGGGAATCAGACGCGTGCCTTGGTGTAGAAGCTGGAAGTAGGCATGTTGGCAGTTGACGCCTTCATCGCCGAAGACGATGCCGCCGGTGGTGCAGGAAACGGGTTGGCCGTCTGAAGTACGCTGTTTGCCGAGGCTTTCCATATCGAGCTGGTTGAGCCACGGGGTAAAGAGGCGCATGTTGTGGCTGTATGGGACAACGGTTTGTCCGTCTGAATGTTGGAAGTTGTTGTACCAAACATTGATGAGCGCCATCAGGA
>NZ_JBQCWZ010000911.1:0-587 GCF_051956895.1 Neisseria sp. P0021.S006 | reverse complement strand
CGAAGCGCGCTTTGAAGACATTTTTGCTGCTGAATTGGCCGACTGGTGCGAAGACGAAAGCGAATGGCCGGATTTGGACGCCGACATTTTCAACGAATGGTTCGACATCCAACTCTCCACCGTGATTACCGACCTCGAACACGAACCAATCGCACGCGAAGAGTTCCAACCCATCAATCTCAACTGATGAAACTGACCGTCCGCAACTACCACCTCGACGGCTACGGCCACGTCAACAATGCGCGCTATCTCGAATTTCTCGAAGAAGCGCGCTGGACGTTTTTTCAAGAGCATGACCTTCTATCCGAACTCAAAGGCATCATGCTCGTTGTTGCACGCGTTGACATCCGCTACCGCCGCCCGTCGCTTGAAGGCGATGTCTTGACCTTTACAGGCCGTCTGAAAGACATCGGCACACGCCACATCATCCTCAGCCAAACCGCAACCCTGCCCAATGGCAAAGCCGCCATCGAAGCCGAAGTTACCCTTATGCCCGTCAGCAGCGAAAGCGGCCGCAGCATCAGCGTTCCCCAAACCTTAGCACACGCAATTCAAAGCCTCACATCATGAAAAAAATACTCACACTC
>NZ_JBQCWZ010000910.1:0-588 GCF_051956895.1 Neisseria sp. P0021.S006 | reverse complement strand
GTTTGAACATCGTATCCAAATCTTTGCCCACCCAATAACCTGCCAGCGGCGCGACATCGTGGGTACTGATGACCGTAATCGCCTGCTCAGGGTATTCTTCAGGCAGTTGGAAACCGTTCCAGCCCTTGCTGAAATACATCACTTTGTAGGAGAACACTTGATAGCGGTTGAGCAGATAACGCGCTTGATCGGGTACCGTACCCAAATCTTCGCCGATGATGACGCAACGGTTGCGCTGGCTTTCCAATGCCAAAATGGCAAAAGTCACTTCGGCATCGTAATGCACATACGCGCCGAAATCTGCTGTTTTATCGTTTAAAACCCACCACAAACGACACAATGCCATCACATGGTCAATCCGCAACACGCCATACAGGCGCATGTTTTCGCGCAACAGATGGGCAAACTTTTCATAGCCCGTATGCTTCAACATCGACGGATTAAGCGGCGGCAAATTCCAATTCTGCCCGGTCGGCCCCAAAGGATCGGGCGGCGCACCGACCGATACGTCCATACAATAATCTTGACGGTTTAACCAAGTATCTGCGCTTCCGCGCGCCACGCCGACTGCCAAATCGCCGTAAATAC
>NZ_JBQCWZ010000909.1:0-588 GCF_051956895.1 Neisseria sp. P0021.S006 | reverse complement strand
TCGCAGCAGGGTTCGCCTTGCGGGGTTTTGGCGGCAATGGCTTGGAAGATGGGTTTGACGGCGGGCCATGCGGCTTCGTCGCCGCCGGGCATGATGGACGGGCCGTGACGCGCGCCTTCTTCGCCACCGGATACGCCCGCGCCGATAAAGCGGATGCCTTTCGCGGCCAGCTCGTGTGTACGGCGGGTGGAATCAGGATAGTTGGCATTACCGCCGTCAATAATGATGTCGCCTTCGTCCAAAAGCGGAACGAGTTGTTCGATAAAATCGTCAACAACAGAGCCAGCGCGAACCATCATCATGATTTTGCGCGGTTTTTCCAGTTTATCCACTAAATCTTGCAATGAATAGGCACCGATAATGTTGGTACCTTTAGCTGCGCCGTTGAGAAAATCGTCTACTTTAGCGGTGGTCCGGTTGTACGCCACGACTTTGAAACCGCGATCGTTCATATTCAAAATCAAATTTTGACCCATAACGGCCAAGCCGATGACGCCGATATCGCCTTTCATTGATGGAAGCTCCATTATTAATTTAATTTATCAACCGTAACTCTAGCTGATTTACAACTTTTTAACAATCCTTAAC
>NZ_JBQCWZ010000908.1:0-588 GCF_051956895.1 Neisseria sp. P0021.S006 | reverse complement strand
GTGTAGGTGGCGGGGTTGGAGCGCGGGGTGCGGCCGATGGGGGATTGGTCGACGTTGATGACTTTGTCGAGGTGTTCGAGGCCCTGAATATCGTCGTATGGGGCGGGTTCTTCTTGGGCGCGGTTGAGTTCGCGGGCGGTGATTTTGGCGAGAGTGTCGTTAATCAGGGTGGATTTGCCGCTGCCGGATACGCCGGTGATGCAGGTAATCAACCCGAGCGGCAGTTCGAGGGTAACGTTTTTGAGGTTGTTACCGTGCGCGCCTTTGAGGACGAGCATTCGGTCGGGATTGACGGGCGTGCGTTCAGACGGCACAGCAATGGATTTTTTACCGCTGAGGTATTGTCCGGTAATGGATTGCTCGCATTTGGCGACGTTTTCGGGCGTGTCGGCAATCAGTACGTTGCCGCCGTGTTCGCCTGCGCCGGGGCCCATATCGACGACGAAATCGGCTTGGCGGATGGCGTCTTCGTCGTGTTCGACCACAATCACGCTGTTGCCCAAATCGCGCAGGCGTTTGAGGGTGGCGAGCAGGCGGTCGTTGTCGCGCTGGTGCAGACCGATAGAGGGTTCGTCCAATACGTACATC
>NZ_JBQCWZ010000907.1:0-588 GCF_051956895.1 Neisseria sp. P0021.S006 | reverse complement strand
TCCTTGTTCTGCAGCCCTACGATACCACTGCACTGCCTGTGCATAGTCTTGACGGACTCCTTCACCTTTGTAATACATCTTACCCAAACTAAATTGGGCTTTAGCATTTCCTTGCTCCGCAGCTTGAAGGGTTTTCTTGTAATCTTGGAGACTGTCAGCCCAAACTGCCTGCGCCAAGCCCAAAGACAACAGGGCTACCATCATTTTTTTTAATAATTTATTCATTCTAAAATCCATTTCTTTCAAATTATTGTTTCTATTTTATCCTAGTTTTTTCAGACGGCCTCAACTAGTGAATTCCTCAAAAAATCCGTTGACATCATAGCTGGCTAAAATCTGCTGCAATTCCGGGGCACGTACCCATGGATCAACCGCCATCGGCGGCATAGGCGGTTCGATACCATCTTCGTTTTGGTTACGGCACCAATCTGCCATGGCAAAAACTTGGATTAAAACAGGTTCGGCAAGTGCTTTGTCGATGTCCAGTTCGCTCATGGCTTGGGCAAAGCAGGCGATCCATTCGTTGCGGACTTGTACGTTGACGGCAAAAGGCATATGGCGGGCGCGCAGTTGGGGATGGCCGTATTT
>NZ_JBQCWZ010000906.1:0-589 GCF_051956895.1 Neisseria sp. P0021.S006 | reverse complement strand
ACATTAAATGCACTGACAGCCTGACGCTCGGCAAGACGCATCGCGCCGGCAAAGGCCATCATTGCGCCGTTGTCGGTACAGTATGCCATCGGCGGACAATAAACATTGCTTTTTTCTTCCTGCGGTTTGGGTTTGCCTTTTTCAGACGGCACTTTGACGGTTAAGCGCGAAAATTCATCACGCAGTTTCCAGTTTGCACCCACGCCGCCGGCAACCACCAAAGTTCTGAAGCCGGTATCCAACAACGCTTTTTTGGCTTTGGCCGCCAATACGTCAACCACTGCATCTTGGAAGGCGCGGCAAATATCGTTGCGTGTTTGTTCCGGAATTTCATCGCTGCCGGTTTCGGCGCGGACTTTTTCGACAGCGGTCAAAACGGCTGTTTTCAAACCGGAAAAGCTCATCTGCAAATCGTGCGAATGGAGCATGGGGCGTGGGAATGTGAAAGCATCAGGCGTGCCGAGTTTGGCCAGCTCGGATAATTTGGCACCGCCGGGATAAGGCAGGCCCAAGAGCTTGGCCGTTTTATCAAATGCCTCGCCTGTCGCATCATCCACACTCTCGCCCAGCAAGGTGTAATCACCGATAC
>NZ_JBQCWZ010000905.1:0-590 GCF_051956895.1 Neisseria sp. P0021.S006 | reverse complement strand
ATAGTGGTCTGATTAAAAATAGCTTTGCTTGTTCATAACAAACTAAAATCTACTCTTAATGAACATAAGAAAAGGCCGTCTGAAATATCTTTCAGACGGCCTTTTGAAATAAAATAATCAATTAAAACACGGCTTGCAAAACCAAATAGCTGACAACAGACAAAACGGCAGCGGCAGGCAAGGTAATTACCCAAGCAAGGCCGATCGGTTTCATCAATTTCCAGTTGGCATTGCGGTTAACCAAGCCGATACCCAAAACTGCACCTACCAAGATATGGGTACTGGAAACAGGCAAGCCCATAAATGATGCGGCCATCACGACGGCGGCAGCAGAAAGCTCGGCTGAGAAGCCTGACGCGGGATGCATCTCTGCCAAGCTGGTGCCTACGGTTTTAATCACTTCTTTGCCGACAAACCATAAACCGACGATTAAAGCGATACCGAAAGTCAACATGGCAATCGGCGGCACGGCGTTTTGGGCAGTAATGCTGTTGGTACGCAACACATCCATAATCGCGGCAAACGGACCAATCGCATTGGCAATATCGTTCGCACCATGGCTGAATGCGAAACCGCAAGCGGTAAATACC
>NZ_JBQCWZ010000904.1:0-590 GCF_051956895.1 Neisseria sp. P0021.S006 | reverse complement strand
GACAAGCCCAAAGTCAATAGGCCGAGATAGTCGTCAGGCTGGCGGGCAAATTCGGCAATAAAGCGGAACAATCCGTAACCACCCAAGAACAATGCTGCCGTTTGTCCGGCCGGACGTGGTTTTTTCGAGAAAATCCAAACAATGACAAACAGACAAATGCCTTCAAGGGCAAACTGGTAAAGCTGAGACGGATGGCGCGGCAGCATGCCGTATTGTTGCAGCCATTCTGCCCACAAAGGATTGTGCGCCGCAGCTTCCGCATCTTCGTAACGCGCTTGCGGAAAACCCATTGCCCAGAAAGCATTGAGTTCGGTCACGCGTCCCCAAAGTTCGCCGTTGATAAAGTTGCCGATACGGCCGGAAGCCAAGCCCAGCGGTACGAGCGGCGCAACGGTATCCATCAATTTCAAGATACTGATGTTGTGCTTACGGCCAAACAGCCACATGGCAACGACCACACCCAAAAAGCCGCCGTGAAACGACATGCCGCCTTCCCACACTTTGAAAATATCCAACGGGTTGGCCAGATAGTCGGAAAATTTATAAAACAAAACGTAGCCGATACGGCCGCCCAAGATGACACCCAAGAT
>NZ_JBQCWZ010000903.1:0-590 GCF_051956895.1 Neisseria sp. P0021.S006 | reverse complement strand
GCGTGCCAACAGCGCGGCAGCGACAACGTTGCGCGGATTGGAAGTATTGGTACATGAAGTAATTGCGGCAATAATCACTGCACCGTCAGGCATTTGGCCGTCTGAAGGCTCTTCATAAGGTTTTGCCAAGCCTTTGCTGGCCAAATCGGCGGTCGCAAAACGGGCATGCGGGTTACTTGGACCTGCCATGTTGCGCGTTACGCTGCTCAAATCAAATTTCAATACGCGCGGATAAACGGCGGTTTTCAAGGCATCTGCCCACAAGCCTGCGGTTTTGGCGTAGGTTTCCACCAATTTCACTTGCGCGTCATCGCGACCGGTCAGTTTCAAATAATCAATGGTTTGCTCATCAATAGCGAACATCGCGGCAGTCGCGCCGAACTCGGGGGTCATGTTGGAAATGGTGGCACGGTCGCCGATGGACAGACTTCTTGCGCCCTCACCGAAAAATTCGACAAATGCGCCAACCACGCGCTCTTTACGCAAAAATTCGGTCAGTGCCAACACGATGTCGGTAGCAGTAATGCCCGGCTGGCGTTTGCCGGTCAGCTCAACGCCAACAATATCAGGCAGACGCATCATGGATGCAC
>NZ_JBQCWZ010000902.1:0-590 GCF_051956895.1 Neisseria sp. P0021.S006 | reverse complement strand
GTATAGACGGGTCTGCTATATTGAAGACGTAGGCCCTGTTTTTTTTATTTATATTTTAAGGATGCTGATATGAGCAAGGACAAAACCTGGTCAGGCCGTTTTAACGAACCTGTTTCCGAGCTGGTCAAAAAATATACCGGCTCGATTGATTTTGACAAACGACTGGCAGAATGGGACATCCAAGGCTCGCTGGCACACGCGCAAATGCTGACACAGTCGGGCGTTTTGAGCGAAGACGACCTCTCGGCCATCCGTCAGGGCATGGCCGAGATTATAGCAGAAATCAAGGAAGGAACTATTTCCTGGTCGCTGGATTTGGAAGATGTCCACATGAACATCGAACGCCGCCTCACCGACAAAATCGGCGACGCCGGCAAACGCCTGCACACCGGCCGCAGCCGCAACGACCAAGTCGCTACCGACATCCGTCTATGGCTGCGCGATCAAATTACCGTTATCCAAAGCCTGATTCAAAACCTTCAGACGGCCTTAGTCGATTTGGCGGAACAAAATGCCGAAACCGTCATGCCCGGCTTTACCCACCTGCAAGTTGCCCAGCCGGTCAGCTTCGGACACCACATGCTCGCCTA
>NZ_JBQCWZ010000901.1:0-590 GCF_051956895.1 Neisseria sp. P0021.S006 | reverse complement strand
CCATACTATGCGATGGGTTTTGCCGCATTGGCCGGTTTGGTTGTCGGTGTGTTGTTGAACCGTCGTTAATGTGAATATGTTAAGGCCGTCTGAACAGGCGTGCACATGAAATCATGGATTTCATTGCGCCGTGCAGACGGCCTTAGCCTTATGTTTCCTAAGAAAAAAGGATAATCGAGATGGGAATTCGCCAGCGTTTTGAACATGGCAAGGCTTTGTTGAATCAGGGCGCGGATTTGCTGTTGCTGCGTTTGCAGGTATTGAGCTTGGATTTGACGCGTCAGGCGGAGAATGTGTTCCGTTTGGCGATTTGGCTGGTGTTGTCCGGCGCGCTGTTGATGGTGGGCTTGGTCGGTTTGCTGTTCGGATTGAACCGCGTGCTGACGGATGTTGCGGCTTTGTGGGTGTTTTTCGGCATTTTCTTCGTGAGTCTGCTGATTATTGCCGTATTGTTCCGCAAAGTATCGGCAGATTATCGGGAGCAGGGCAGTCGCGTGGCTGAGACCTTGCAGGATATTCGATCGGATATTGCGTATTTGCGCGGTGAGATAGACAAGGATGCGGATAATGAAGCAACAGGAGTATGAAGA
>NZ_JBQCWZ010000900.1:0-590 GCF_051956895.1 Neisseria sp. P0021.S006 | reverse complement strand
TCCTCTTCCCTGACAGCGGTATGACCGAAGCGCAACTGGCCGCTTTGATCGAGCTGAAAGAAGTACGCCGCGAACGCGTCGCCACTTACGCCAAAGAACAAGGCCTGCAATACTTTGAAAACCAAAAACCGTGGAATATCGCGGCCGAAGTCGCCCTGCCTTGCGCCACCCAAAACGAATTGGATGCAGATGCCGCCAAAATCCTGCTGGCAAACGGTTGCTATGTGGTTGCCGAAGGTGCGAACATGCCGTCAACTTTGGGCGCGGTCGAACAATTTATCAAAGCCGGCATCCTCTACGCTCCGGGCAAAGCCTCCAACGCCGGCGGCGTAGCGACTTCAGGTTTGGAAATGAGTCAAAACGCCATCCGCCTGTCTTGGACACGTGAAGAAGTCGACCAACGCCTATTCGACATCATGCACAACATCCACGAATCCTGCCTGAAATACGGCAAAGTCGGCGACAAAGTGAACTATGTCAATGGTGCGAACATTGCCGGTTTCGTCAAAGTTGCTGATGCCATGTTGGCGCAAGGTTTCTAAACCCCTATCCAGCCAAATCAAAGGCCGTCTGAAATATTTCAGACGGCC
>NZ_JBQCWZ010000899.1:0-590 GCF_051956895.1 Neisseria sp. P0021.S006 | reverse complement strand
CCTTTTGGGCGGTGCAGCAAGTAAGACGTTTTCCCGCAATGTATTTGCCATTCATACTTCTCCCTTAGTATGAATGGTTTTTTTTATCGGCAAAAACAGCTCAGGCCGTCTGAACGTTCAGACGGCCTGTTTACACTACTATTTGAAAAACTGTCCGCAACACGCCTTAAACTTTTTGCCCGAACCGCACAAACAAGGCTGTTTCATCGTCGGCAAAGCAACGGTCAGATCAATAAAGTACCAACGCCCGTCTATTTTCACGAACGCCGACAATTCATGATGGCACTCAGTTTGCCCATTCTCCTCAAAATACGCCTCAAACTCGACCAAAGCATGCAGTTTGCCAAACGGCACATGACGGATAACCTTCAATCCCGACCACTGCGTCTGCTTACTCCACGACGCCAAATCCTGCTTGTCCAACAAATTCTGCTGCGCAGGGACAGTCGTGTCCACGATATAGTCGATTTCCTGCAAAACATACGCACTGTAACGCGAACGCATCAACTCTTCCGCCTTCGAGGCCGCCGCCTCACACGCATGAAACGGTGCGCAACATTCCGTATAAACACGTCCCGACTGACAGGGAC
>NZ_JBQCWZ010000898.1:0-592 GCF_051956895.1 Neisseria sp. P0021.S006 | reverse complement strand
ATCGAGATCTTTGCGCTTAATGCTTTTAGCAAATACAAACGTCGCCATCCAAATTGCCGCGCCGACCATAAAGATAATCAGAAAACTGTTGACATTACTCATGCCCAAATGCAGATTGTTCAATCCTTTGAAAATCAGCATCGCTGCAATCATCATACCGCCTATAGAGCCGATAAAGGGAACCCAAGAATGAAGTGCTTTATAGGAATCAATATCGTTTTTACGATTATCTAATTCATATAACCCGCGATAATAGTCAGACTGTAATTCGGAAGGTTCAAAATCAGGTTCATCGTAAATCTGCGCATCGTGTGCTACTTTGGTAGCGTATTCGACTTTTTCAGCTTCGTTCAGAGCTTCAAAGAAAAGACGATGTTGCTCTTTGTATGCTTTCTTTTCCTGTTTGATGGTTTTGAGGGTTCCTTCTGCCCAATCGTTGTAATCTAATACATTTTTCTTAATACGGGAGAAAACGAGGTAGGAAACCAATCCGCCCAACATTGGCGACAGTACCCATGAAAGGGCAATCTCTCCAAGCTTGCCCCATTGGATAAGCGTACCCGCATCAATTTTATGCATAAACGCCATACAC
>NZ_JBQCWZ010000897.1:0-592 GCF_051956895.1 Neisseria sp. P0021.S006 | reverse complement strand
GTAATAAACTTGGTTCGGGTCAAGTTTTAAGTCGTTGGCACGGTTTTGCATAGAGTTGCTGACGGTATCGGCGCCGACGAGGGTAACTTTGCCTTCTAAACCGCCGTAGATGGAGTAGTCGTATGCGCTGACTTTAACCAATGCAGGTTGGCCTGCGCGGATAAAGGCGATGTCTTGCGGACGGATATAGGCTTCGACCAGCAGTTTGTCATCAACCGGGACGATTTGCATGATGTCTTCGCCTGCGTTCACAACGCCGCCGATGGTGGTGACTTTTATGCCTTTGACGATGCCGCGCATAGGGGCGCGGATTTGCGAGCGTTCAACCGGGTCGGCACGCATGGCAACGTTTTCTTTGGATTGCGCCAGTTCGGATTCGGCTTGCAAGAGTTCGTTGTTGGCATCGGCTTTGTAGCGGTTGCGGCGTTCAGAGATTTGGGTGGCCAAGTCTGCGGAATCGCGGCGCATTCTTAAAAGTTCGACTTCGGAAACATAACCTTCGGAAACAAGAGGAGCAGTAATGGCAATCTCTCGATCAAGTGCGGCCTTGCTTTGGGATAGGCCGTTGATGGCATCCACCATGACTTGGCGG
>NZ_JBQCWZ010000896.1:0-593 GCF_051956895.1 Neisseria sp. P0021.S006 | reverse complement strand
CTCTCCACCCTATCCCCCACCCAACTTGCATTGCTCTCCGGCTATTGCTGGGCGCAAAGCCAAGGCATATCCGGTATAGCAACCCAACCATCTGCCCTGCAAACAGCCGTCCAGACAGTCAGCCGCCGCGTATTAGTCCTCTCCGCCTCACAAACCGTTAATGCCCGCAGCGTTGCCGAATCCTTACACGCCAAACTTCAAGCCGCCGGCGTAGAAGCCCGCCTCAGCAGCGCAGGCGATTTCAAAAGCAAAACCCTGCCCGACGAAGACATCATCCTTTTGGTTACCTCCACCCAAGGCGAAGGCGAACCGCCCGAAGAAGCCCTGCCCCTGTACAAATTCATCTACGGCAAAAAGAAACCCGATTTCAGCAAACTGACCTTTGCCGTATTGGGCCTTGGCGACTCCTCCTATCCCAACTTCTGCCAAGCAGGCAAAGACTTTGATGCCAAATTTGCCGAACTGGGCGCAGGCCGTCTGAACGACTTGGGCATTTGCGACTTAGAATTCCAGGCCGATGCCGACGCATGGATTGCCGCCGTCGTACCCAAAGTGGCCGAATTAACCGCCCAAGCAACAAGCCCAAGTACAAC
>NZ_JBQCWZ010000895.1:0-593 GCF_051956895.1 Neisseria sp. P0021.S006 | reverse complement strand
GCTCCAGCTCAAGAACCCCCAGCCGCCCCAGCCCGTCGTCCTGCTCCGGTACAACCGACTGCTCCGGTTGATGATATCGACGACGATATTCCCTTCTAATCATTGAACAATACAAAAGGCCGTCTGAAAAATATACTTTCAGACGGCCTGAGACCTTTGCAAAATTCCCCAAAATCCCCTAAATTCCTACTAAGACATTTAGGGGATTTTCCATGAGTACCTTCTTCCAGCAAACCGCCCAAGCCATGATTGCCAAACACATCGACCGCTTCCCACTATTGAAATTGGATCAAGTGATTGATTGGCAACCGATCGAACAGTACCTGAACCGTCAAAGAACCCGTTACCTTAGAGACCACCGCGGCCGTCCCGCCTATCCCCTGTTGTCCATGTTTAAAGCCGTCCTGCTCGGCCAATGGCACAGCCTCTCCGATCCCGAGCTCGAACACAGCCTCATCACCCGCATCGATTTCAACCTGTTTTGCCGTTTTGACGAACTGAGTATCCCCGATTACAGCACCTTATGCCGCTACCGCAACCGGCGGCGCAAGACGACACCCTGTCCGAATTGCTGGAACTGATCAACCGTCAAC
>NZ_JBQCWZ010000894.1:0-593 GCF_051956895.1 Neisseria sp. P0021.S006 | reverse complement strand
TGATACAGGTATCGACCTGCTTGGCAGGGGTGCAACATCCTCCAAACCGTTTAAAGCCGAGAACCTTCATGTAACAGGGGGCTTTTACGGACCTCATGCATCGGAATTGGGCGGCAGCTTTGCCGAACCCCAACAAAAAATCGGTGTGGTATTTGGTGCGAAGAAAGATGACAAGGAGGCAACACGATGAACAGAAGGCATACATTCCCGCTTACCCTGACCGCCTTGGCCATTGCAGCCGCTTTCCCATCATATGCGGCAAACCCCGAAACGGCGGCATCTGATGCGGCGCAAAGTCAATCATTGAAGGAGATTACCGTCCGTGCCGCCAAAGTGGGACGGCGATCGAAAGAGGCGACCGGTTTGGGCAAAATCGTCAAAACGTCGGAAACGTTGAACAAAGAACAGGTACTCGGTATCCGCGACCTGACGCGCTACGATCCGGGCGTGGCCGTCGTCGAACAAGGTAACGGCGCGAGCGGCGGTTATTCGATACGGGGCGTGGATAAAAACCGTGTGGCGGTTTCGGTCGACGGTGTTGCCCAAATACAGGCGTTTACCGTGCAGGGTGCATTGAGCGGATACGGCGGACG
>NZ_JBQCWZ010000893.1:0-594 GCF_051956895.1 Neisseria sp. P0021.S006 | reverse complement strand
GGCGAAACCCAAGCTTTGGCGGTTGCAACTTTGGGCACTTCACGCGACGAGCAGATCATTGATGCACTGTCCGGCGAATACACCGACCGCTTCATGCTGCACTACAACTTTCCACCATACTCTACCGGTGAAGTGGGTCGCGTAGGTGCGCCAAAACGTCGTGAAATCGGTCACGGCCGCTTGGCTAAACGTGCATTGTTGGCCGTATTGCCGGAACCTGAAGATTTCAGCTACACCATGCGCGTGGTTTCTGAAATTACCGAATCCAATGGCTCTTCCTCTATGGCTTCCGTCTGCGGCGGCTGCCTGAGCCTGTTGTCTGCCGGTGTGCCTTTGAAAGCACACGTTGCCGGTATCGCCATGGGTCTGATTTTGGACAACAACAAATTTGCCGTCCTGACCGACATCTTGGGTGACGAAGACCACTTGGGCGATATGGACTTTAAAGTAGCCGGTACAACCGAAGGTGTGACCGCACTGCAAATGGACATCAAAATCCAAGGTATTACCAAAGAAATCATGCAAATCGCTTTGGCTCAAGCCAAAGAAGCACGTTTGCACATCTTGGATCAGATGAAAGCCGCTGTTGCAGGC
>NZ_JBQCWZ010000892.1:0-595 GCF_051956895.1 Neisseria sp. P0021.S006 | reverse complement strand
CGCCTTCGCCGCGCACGGCTTCGGAAATCAGGAAGGTGCGGCCGTTTTCAGACGGCCTTGCCAAGCCTGTGGGGTGGAATTGGATAAATTCGAGGTTTTCGACTGCGCAACCTGCGCGTATCGCCATGGCGATGGCGTCGCCCGTGCATTCGGGCGGCGTGGTGGTGGCGGCGTAAATCTGCCCGAGGCCGCCGCCTGCGAGTACGGTATGGCTGGCACGGATGCGGTAGGTTTCTTGCGTTCGGCAGTCGAGGACGTTCAGTCCGCACGCCACACCTGATTCGGTTTGAACGTCCAACGCCATCTGCCGCTCGCAAACGCGGATGTTCGGGCGGCGGCGTATTTGGGCAATCAAGCTCTGCATGACGGCTTCGCCCGTGTAGTCGGCGACGTGGGCGATTCGGCGGCAGGTATGCCCGCCTTCGCGCGTCAGGTGCAGGCCGTTATTATTTTGGTCGAACGCCACACCCTGCGCCAGCAGCCATTCGATTGCCGGTTTGCCCTGCGATAAGATGGTGCGGACGGCGGCTTCGTCGCACAAACCCGCGCCCGCTTCCAAAGTATCGGCAACGTGTTTTTCGATATCGTCCTCTCC
>NZ_JBQCWZ010000891.1:0-595 GCF_051956895.1 Neisseria sp. P0021.S006 | reverse complement strand
GGGTTTAGACATGGAAAAACCTTAGAAACGCAAAAGCGTTATTGTAACAAAAGGCCGTCTGAAAAACAGGTTTCAGACGGCCTTTACCAGCAGCTTGGTTTTAAGCCAAAGCCACTTCCAAATTATCAATCAGGCGCGTGGTACCCAAACGGGCGGCGGCAAGCACCACCAATTCTTTATCGCCGACATGAGCCACTGCCAAGCTGTGTGCATGGCGGATTTCAACGTAATCAACCACCCAGCCGGCATCGGTCAAACGGCGGATACATTCAGCCTCGAGCTGGGCGTAATCTAGATTGCCGTTTTTCAAGGCGGCGGCAATGTTTTGCAACTCTTGATAGAGGCGGGGCGCTTCTGCGCGCTCTGCTTCGCTCAAATATTGGTTGCGGCTGGAAAGTGCCAGGCCGTCTGAAGCGCGGCCGGTGTCGACCGGAACGATTTCGATATTGAAATTCAAGTCTTCGACAAAGCCTTTGATAATCGCCAGCTGCTGATAGTCTTTTTTGCCGAAACAGGCGGTATCAGGTTGAACAATGTTGAACAACTTAGTCACAACGGTCGCAACGCCGCGGAAATGGCCCGGACGGAATTTGCC
>NZ_JBQCWZ010000890.1:0-596 GCF_051956895.1 Neisseria sp. P0021.S006 | reverse complement strand
ATGCCATCGCGCATCAGGTTTTGCAAGGCATAATGGCTGCCCAAGATTTCAAAGCCCGGATGATTTGGTTTCCACAAACCGGACAGCAAAACCGCGCCGACTACACCGGCCAGTAACAGAAAATTCCATTTGCCGTAGATTTTAACTTTTTCTTCTTTATCGGAAGGAGCAGGAGCAAGGTGTTCGCTTTGTTCACGGTTGAAGTGTCGGCTGTCGATGATGTAGAAAACAGTCAGTAAAACCACAGAACTGATTAATACAGGCATCAGCATGTGTTTGACCGTCCACATGAAATCTACGCCTTTCAGAAAGCCTAAGAACAGAGGAGGATCGCCTAAAGGAGTCAAACCGCCGCCGATATTCGCCACCAAGAAAATGAAGAAAATCACGATGTGAACGCGGTAGTGGCGTTTATGGTTGGCTTTCAAAAGCGGACGAATCATCAACATCGCCGCGCCTGTCGTCCCCATGATGGAAGACAAAGCCGTACCGACTGCCAACAGGGTTGTGTTCAATTTGGGCGAGCCGTGCAAATCGCCGCTGACAAAAATACCGCCTGAAATGGTATAGAGCGCCAAAAGCAACAGGATAAAGGG
>NZ_JBQCWZ010000889.1:0-597 GCF_051956895.1 Neisseria sp. P0021.S006 | reverse complement strand
GTCGAAGTCTTCCAAAACTACCAACTGGCGCAAAGCGACTTGGCAGATGCCGAAGAAATGCTGTCTGACCCTGAAATGAAAGACTTTGCCGCCGAAGAAATCGAAGCCGCAAAAGCCAAAATCGACGAACTCGATACCGAACTGCAAAAACTGCTACTGCCAAAAGATGCCGACGACGATAAAAACATCTTTATCGAAGTGCGCGCCGGTACCGGCGGCGACGAAGCCGCGCTGTTTGCAGGCGATTTGCTGCGTATGTACAGCCGCTACGCCGAGCGCAACCGCTGGCAGGTTGAAATTGTTTCCGCCAACGAAAGCGAATTGGGCGGCTATAAAGAAGTCATCGCCCGCATTATCGGCTTGGGCGCATACAGCCGTCTAAAATTTGAATCCGGTGGCCACCGCGTGCAACGCGTCCCTGCCACCGAAAGCCAAGGCCGTATCCACACCTCCGCCTGTACCGTTGCCGTCATGCCCGAAGCGGACGAGCTGGAAGACATTGAACTGAACCCGGCCGATCTGCGGATCGACACCTTCCGCGCATCCGGCGCCGGCGGTCAGCACATCAACAAAACCGACTCCGCCGTCCGTATCACC
>NZ_JBQCWZ010000888.1:0-597 GCF_051956895.1 Neisseria sp. P0021.S006 | reverse complement strand
AGACTCAAGAGGCTGCTCAAGCCGTTGCATCTGAAGTTAAAAACGAAGTTGCTTCTGCCGCCGATGCTACTGCATCTGCCGCTCAAGAAGCTGCCGATAAAGTAGAAGCCGCTGCCAGCAAAGCAGAGGAAGCCGCTAAACCTGAAGAAGCTGCCAAGCCCGAAGAGAAAGCCGAAGCGCCTGCCGCTGAAGCCAAGCCTGCAGAAGCCGCCAAAGTGGACGGCAAAGCTGTTTTTGAAGCGAACTGTAAAGCATGCCACAGCGGCTTGATTCCCGGCGCTCCTGCCGTAGGCAAAAAAGAAGACTGGGCTCCTCGCATCAAACAAGGCCAAGACACTCTGCACAAACACGCCCTCGAAGGCTTCAATGCCATGCCTGCCAAAGGCGGTAACGGCAGCCTGAGCGATGATGAAGTGAAAGCCGCAGTTGACTACATGGCCAACGAATCCGGCGCTAAATTCTAAATCATGCAGATTGAAACGCACCTTGCCACAAGGTGCGTTTTTTATATTCAGGCGGATGAAAGTTGAAATAGGGCCGATAAACAGGCAAAGGCCGTCTGAAACATTTTATTTTGAAGCACAATCGGCTAAAATC
>NZ_JBQCWZ010000887.1:0-597 GCF_051956895.1 Neisseria sp. P0021.S006 | reverse complement strand
CTAGATTGCTTGAGCTGACGCCTCAGCAAGGCCGTCTGACGACAAACAGCAAAGATTTCTCGCTTTCACCACATGACTTGATGAAAGCACTTTATCCGGCAACACATCAAATAGGAGAATTTGCCCTGTAACA
This sequence comes from Neisseria sp. P0021.S006, assembly GCF_051956895.1. Taxonomy (NCBI): domain Bacteria; kingdom Pseudomonadati; phylum Pseudomonadota; class Betaproteobacteria; order Neisseriales; family Neisseriaceae; genus Neisseria; species Neisseria sp. P0021.S006. The sequence continues at coordinate 464 of NZ_JBQCWZ010000887.1, read as the reverse complement.
GTTTTTGGTAGTGGTTTGTGTTCCTTTTGCGCCCCTTAAAATTTTAAAGGGGCGATTTTTTTACCCCTACTTTTCAGACGGCCTAAACACCGGTTTTCCAGTACAATAAAGGCCGTCTGAACATTTCCTACTTTTCAACCATGCAACTGCTCAAATACATCCAATCGCAAGGCCTCGGCAGCCGCAAGCAATGCCAATGGCTGATAGACAATGACTGCATTGCCATCAACGGCGAAATCCATAATCGTGCCAAAGACGATATTGATCCGTCTCAAGTGCACACCCTGTCTGTTGACGGCGAAGAAATTGCCGCCGTCCCCATGCCCTATTTTTATATCCTGCTTCATAAGCCTGCAGATTACGAGACTTCGCACAAACCTCAGCAATATCCAAGCATCTTCAGCCTTTTTCCCGACCACATGCGCAATATCGATATGCAGGCAGTCGGCCGCTTGGATGCAGAC
>NZ_JBQCWZ010000886.1:0-598 GCF_051956895.1 Neisseria sp. P0021.S006 | reverse complement strand
GTTCCAAACCGTTTTCTTTCAGGGCTTTAACAACAGCTTCCGCTTCACCCAAAGTACGAACGAATGGAATCATGATTTCGACGTTGGTCAAGCCCATTTCATCGCGAACGCGTTTCAAGGCTTTACACTCGAGTGCGAAGCAGTCTTTGAAGTTATCGGCTACATAACGCGCTGCACCACGGAAGCCCAACATTGGGTTTTCTTCGTGTGGTTCGTAGATGCTGCCACCCACCAAGTTAGCGTACTCGTTGGATTTGAAGTCAGACATACGGACGATGGTTTTGCGTGGATAAACCGAAGCAGCCAAAGTTGCCACACCTTCTGCGATTTTATCGACATAGAAGTCGACAGGAGAGGCATAGCCGGCGATGCGGCGGGTAATTTCCGCTTTCAACTCATTGTCTTGTTTGTCAAATTCCAACAAGGCTTTAGGGTGGATACCGATTTGACGGTTGATGATGAATTCCATACGCGCCAAGCCGATACCTTCGCTAGGCAGGTTGGCGAAGCTGAATGCCAATTCAGGGTTACCAACGTTCATCATCACTTTGACAGGGGCTTTAGGCATGTTGTCCAAAGCAACATCGGTAATTTGTAC
>NZ_JBQCWZ010000885.1:0-600 GCF_051956895.1 Neisseria sp. P0021.S006 | reverse complement strand
CTACTGGACATTCAACGGCGACGTTCCGGGCCAAATGATCCGTGTACGCGAAGGCGATACCGTAGAAGTAGAATTCTCTAAGAATCCTTCTTCTACCGTTCCTCACAACGTTGACTTCCACGCTGCAACCGGCCCAGGCGGTGGTGCAGAAGCTACCTTTACTGCCCCAGGCCACACTTCTACCTTCAGCTTCAAAGCACTGCAAGCTGGTTTGTACATCTACCACTGTGCCGTTGCTCCTGTAGGTATGCACATCGCCAACGGTATGTACGGTTTGATCTTGGTTGAACCTAAAGAAGGTCTGCCTAAAGTGGACAAAGAGTTCTACATCGTACAAGGCGACTTCTATACTAAAGGTAAAAAAGGTGCTCAAGGCCTGCAACCTTTCGATATGGATAAAGCAATTGCCGAACAACCTGAATACGTTGTATTCAACGGTCACGTAGGCTCTATCGCCGGCGACAACGCTCTGAAAGCTAAAACTGGTGAAACTGTTCGTATGTACGTTGGTAACGGTGGTCCTAACTTGGTATCTTCTTTCCACGTTATCGGCGAAATCTTCGACAAAGTATATGTTGAAGGTGGTAAACTGATTAACGA
>NZ_JBQCWZ010000884.1:0-600 GCF_051956895.1 Neisseria sp. P0021.S006 | reverse complement strand
ACAAAGCGAGGAAGGCAAGGAGGGCATAAATCGCCATAACCGCCATTTGACGGATGATGTAACGTGAAATCAGGTTCATTTTCCGCCTTTCAATGTCAGACTTTTGGCAACCGCCTGCCAGAAGGGTTGGCTAGGCATACTGCGTACGCGCAGCAGGACGACGGCAATCACAAACATGATGATGTGCATAGGCAGCAGTCCGAGCCAAAAATGGATTCTGCCGTCTTCTACAGCATTGCGCAGGAAGGTTAGCCCGTTTTGGTAAACCAAAAACAAACCGATGGCAATCAGGATATTGTAGGTATGGCCGCTGCGCGGATTGAAATAGGAAAGCGGTACGGCAAGCAGGCAGAGCAGGAGGACGCTGACGGTCAGCGAGATGCGCCACATCAATTCCGCTTGGTGTTGGGGATTGCTGCTGCCAATCAGTTGTGCGGTCGGAATGGTACGGCGGTGTGAAACAGGGTCGATGAGTTTCGGCGTGGTGCTGATAATCAGGCTGAGGTGTTGGAAAGAAACGCGGTTGTAATCGGCTTTGCCGGGCGTACCGCTGTAACGGTAGCCGTCGCGCAATTCAAGCGTACGTTTGTTGTCTGTCAG
>NZ_JBQCWZ010000883.1:0-600 GCF_051956895.1 Neisseria sp. P0021.S006 | reverse complement strand
CCGCCACATGTATCAAAATAGCAACAAGCTGGCTCAATGCGTTCGGAAGAAGGTTTTAAAACCGTTTCGACCTGAGCTTCTGCAAACTGCTTTTTTTCTTTATGAATGGCAAACGTTACACGCTCTCCGGGCAGCGCACCGCCGATGAATACAGTCTTTCCATCGACTCTGGCAACACCCCTGCCCTCATAATCCAAAGAAAAAACTTCCGCCTCTTGATACCGTTCTTTCACACTCATACCGTTTCCGTCAGACAGCCGCTTACCGGCCGTCTGACTGTCTTCCAATACCGAAAGCGCATATTTTCTCACAAAAACACAGAGTTTCAGGTATCATGCGCCAAAAACTTTCATTTCAATCCCTACAAAAAAAAGACGACATGAAAAAATTATTCCTTGGCCTGACAGCCGCCCTTCTGACCTCGGCCGCTGCTGCAAACACACTTATTCCAGACGTCTCCCCCGCCTCTTCCGGACAACACGTCGTTATCAATATTACGCAACAGCGTTTGTTCCTCTACGACAACGGTAAACTGAGCAAAATTTATCCTGTTGCCGTCGGCAAAGCCATGACCCAAACCAATCTGGGCGAACATAAAAT
>NZ_JBQCWZ010000882.1:0-601 GCF_051956895.1 Neisseria sp. P0021.S006 | reverse complement strand
GGAATGGGACGTGCGTAAGACACAGCCTTACGAAGTGTACGACAAAATGGATTTCGACATCCCCGTCGGCATCAACGGCGACTGCTACGACCGCTACCTCTGCCGTATGGAAGAAATGCGTCAATCCGTACGCATCATCAAACAATGTTCCGAGTGGTTGCGTGTTAATCCGGGTCCGGTCATTACCACAAACCACAAATTCGCTCCGCCCAAACGTACCGAAATGAAAACAGGTATGGAAGACCTGATTCACCATTTCAAACTCTTTACCGAAGGTATGCACGTTCTCGAGGGCGAGACCTACACCGCTGTCGAACATCCGAAAGGCGAGTTCGGCGTTTACATCATTTCAGACGGCGCAAACAAACCCTACCGCCTGAAAATCCGCGCACCCGGCTTCGCCCATCTGCAAGGCATGGACGAAATGGCAAAAGGCCACATGCTGGCCGACGTCGTTGCCATCATCGGCACGCAAGACATCGTATTCGGGGAAGTGGACAGGTAAGCCGTAAAAAAAACAGCCTGCACTTTTCAGGCTGCCTGAAAGCTGGGCAAACAAATACGAGGAATATTAGAAATGAATTTTTGGCATATGCAGATG
>NZ_JBQCWZ010000881.1:0-601 GCF_051956895.1 Neisseria sp. P0021.S006 | reverse complement strand
CAAGGTTGCGGTTCATCGGATGGGCGGGCTGCGCCGTATTTTTGCGTACGTCCGCTTCGTTGATTTCGTAGCTTAAGCCCAAGCCTAATTTGTGTCGGTCGTCAAATTTGTAGGACAGGGTATCGGAGATGCGCCAGCGGTCGATATGCACATCGGCGAAACGGTAGCCGTTGAGGAAATCGCGCATGGCGGTGTGGGTGTTGCGTTCGCCGTTTTGGCTGTCGTTGCGGTAGCTGACGGCGGCGGTGTTGTGGAATTTGCCGAAATCCGCGTCGTGTTTGAGCGAGAAATCATATACTTTGCGGTCAAGTTCTACGAACACTTGCTGCGGCGTGTTATTTGGGCGCAGGGAGTAATTGTCGGCACGGCGTTTGAGTTTGATGACGCCTGCTTCTGCGCTGACCGTATTGCTCAAATCGGCATTGCCCCAACGTGCGTTGAGTTTGGCGATATGGCGTTCGGTGTCCAATGCATCGTTGACGAACTGCGGCTGGCGGTCGTTGTTGATGTCGTCGTGTAGGTAGGTGAGGCGGTATTCTTGATTTTCAGACGGCACGAAACCGAGTACCAAAGCTTGATTAAAACGGCTGTATTTCCAATC
>NZ_JBQCWZ010000880.1:0-601 GCF_051956895.1 Neisseria sp. P0021.S006 | reverse complement strand
GGGTCGGAAATACCGCCAATAGCGCCTGCTACGCCAAAAATTTCAACTTTTACGCCCAAACGGTGCAAAGCCTGACCCAACTCTAAGCCGATTACACCAGGACCGAATACGGCCACACTCTTAGGCAGGGTATCCCAAGAGAAAACATCATCGTTCACAATCAAGCGATCGCCCAAAACTTCCCACTGAGGGAAAATCACAGGGCGCGAACCGGTAGCAATCACAAAACTTTTTGCAGTGATTTGAGTGTGGTCATCGATTTGGACGGTGTGTTCGTCAACAAATTTTGCCGTACCCATAATACGCTTGTCGGCAGGCCACTCTTCTACATCACTGACTACAAAACCAACAAAACGGTCGCGTTCGGACTTCACGCGGTGCATGACTTCTTCGCCGTTTACCGTTACGCTGTCTTTATCCAAATGCACGCCAAACGGATCGGTATGCAGAGCATGATGGCGCGCTTCCGCAGCTGCAATCAGCAATTTGGACGGCATACAGCCGACACGCGCACAAGTTGTTCCGAATACATTGTTTTCAATCAGGTAAACATTATCTGTATGAAGTCGAGCATTGCGAAATGCGCCCATACCGGCTGTAC
>NZ_JBQCWZ010000879.1:0-603 GCF_051956895.1 Neisseria sp. P0021.S006 | reverse complement strand
GTTATGTGGTCGAACAAAGCTTCGGTACACTGCACCGTAAGTTCCGCTATGCCCGGGCAGCCTATTTCGGGCTGATTAAAGTGGGTGCGCAAAGCCATCTGAAGGCGATGTGTCTAAACCTGTTGAAGGCGGCTAACAGGCTAAGTGTGTCTGTTGCCGCCTAAAAGGCGGCCCGGATGCCTGATTATCGGGTGTCCGGGGAGGATTAAGGGGGTATTTGGGTAGAGTTAGGGAGTGATTGGTGGCGGAAACAGCCGAAAACCTGTGTTGGGGTTTCGACTGTTGTGGGAAGGGCTTTTTTGCCAAGGTCTCAGGCGGCATCATCACGTCTGGCCAAAGCGCAGAAGACGAAGGCAAAAACCGCTTTCAGACGGCCACCCTCACCCATAGCGACATTCAAAACTACAGCCGATACGAAGGCGAAAGTTTTGGATTGGGTGCCAACGTTGCCGTAAGCGGCAAAACACTGGGGCAGAGCGCACAAAATAAGCCTCAAGACAAACACCTGACAAGCGTAGCCGATAAAAACGGCGCAAGTTCATCAGTAGGCTACGGCAGCGACGGAGACAGCAAAAACAGCACCACCCGCAGCGGCATCAACAC
>NZ_JBQCWZ010000878.1:0-603 GCF_051956895.1 Neisseria sp. P0021.S006 | reverse complement strand
GTCTGTAACTGGATGTATTCTAGCAGACTGTCAACAAACTGAAAAACGTTTACATATTCTTTTTTATATTATCTTTTTGATTATCATGTAATTTTATTATTATGGTGTAAAGGATTTATCGATTTAAACTCTTCCGTTTTACATATTTGAACAAAAAGGCCGTCTGAAAACAGAGTCTTGTTTTCAGACGGCCTTGATTTTATTTCAATGCGTTATTCGGGACGCATTTGTGGGAACAGAATCACGTCGCGGATGGTTTGCGAATCGGTCAGCAACATGACCAAGCGGTCGATACCGATGCCGCAGCCGCCGGTCGGCGGTAAACCGAACTCCATGGCGCGGATGTAGTCGGCATCATAGTGCATGGCTTCATCGTCGCCGGCGTCTTTTTGCGCCACTTGCGCTTTGAAGCGTTCGGCTTGGTCTTCCGGATCGTTCAACTCAGAGTAACCGTTTGCCAGTTCGCGGCCGACAACGAAAAGCTCGAAGCGCTCGGTCAAACCCGGTTTGCTGTCGGATGCGCGTGCCAATGGCGACACTTCGACAGGGTAGTCGATGATGAAAGTCGGGTTCCACAGTTTGCCCTCGGCGCAACCTTCAAAC
>NZ_JBQCWZ010000877.1:0-604 GCF_051956895.1 Neisseria sp. P0021.S006 | reverse complement strand
ATGTATTTGCGCCCCATGGTGCGTTCTTTTTCCAAGTCTTTTTCATTGGTTACCGCCATGCGGGTGATGGAAACTTCCAGCGGCACAATCGGGTCGATGGATTGTGCAAACGCCAATTGCACCGGGCCGCGCACTTGCCCGCTGTTGACTTCGGTGGTCATCACTGCGCCAAAGGTGCGGATATCAAAGAAGTTTTTGCACATCCAAGCGGTAATGTCACGGGCTTTGGCTTCGTCTTTTGGTAGTTTTTTGGCTTCCGATTCTATTCCGAGCGCCTCATAAGCGCGTTTGTTTTGCAGGTTTAACACGCTTTTTTCTTTGACGTAGATTTCGTAACCGGCTTCGTTTTCGCTGCTGATTTCTACAAAATTACGAATTTTGCGTTTTAAGCAGACATCAGTTACCAAGCCTTTGCTGGATTCAGGGTCAAGGCGCGGCATATTGCCCGCATCAGGATCGCCGTTGGGGTTGCCGTTGGTTACGTCAAAAAAGTAAACAAATTCATAGCGGTTTTGAATGGCAGACATTTTCTAGCTCCTTAGTTTTCAATGGTTTCAGCGGTTTCTTTTTTAGCAAAATAGCTTTGTTTTTGATGGTAATAGCC
>NZ_JBQCWZ010000876.1:0-604 GCF_051956895.1 Neisseria sp. P0021.S006 | reverse complement strand
AAGTTATTCATGGGGTTCGGCCTTTCTTGCAGGTCGTCTGAAAAATATTTTCAGACGACCTTCGATTAGACTTTAAGCTTGACATACATATGCTCTTGCGTGCCTTCAGCAGTTTTTCGCATTTCGTAATCAAACACATCAGAATATTTTTTTACTAAATCGGTAAATTTCTTACACCCGTAATTACGTGGGTCAAAATCTACCTGCAAGCGTTTCCAAGTGGCACCGAATGCAGTCATAGCCATCCATTCACTTTCCGCATGTTCGAAAATTTTATGTATAGTCTCTAATGGTAATTTGTTCTCAAGTTGTTCGGCAATTTTCGGTTGAGCTTGAGCATTTTCGGGAGAGGCTGTTTGAATCTGTTTCTCTGTTGGTTTCTGTGGTTTATCAGTTACTGTTTCTTTTTGTGTGGGTTCAGGCATCAAGTTTTCTACATAGATAAATTGGCTGCACGCATTACGGAAAGCTTCAGGCGTTTGCTTTTTGCCAAAACCGTAAACTGTTACACCTTGTTCTTTCAACCGAATAGCTAATGCAGTAAAGTCACTATCACTAGATACCAAACAAAAACCATCAAAACGGCCAGTATAAAGTAAATCCA
>NZ_JBQCWZ010000875.1:0-605 GCF_051956895.1 Neisseria sp. P0021.S006 | reverse complement strand
GCTTCGATTTTTGTCGGCACACCTTTTTGTTCCAATAATTCAATGACCCATTCACGGCTGGGCAACGGATGAGCGTAACGTTGTTTCTCCCGCTCCAAATACGGGTCTTTTTCTCGTAAATTTAAAGATTTAGTATTTTTGTTCATTTTGATAGTTGACATTCTTTTTTTAAAATATATAATAGCTGCTTCTTCGCAGTTCAGGTAGTCAACTCTACCTTAAATTGAAGAATAAAGCAAAGCCCAGGTGGCGGAATTGGTAGACGCGCTAGCTTCAGGTGCTAGTGTCCTCACGGGCGTGGAAGTTCGAGTCTTCTCCTGGGCACCAAATAATTTGGTGCTTCTTTGCTTAAGAAAATTTAAATTGCCCAGGTGGCGGAATTGGTAGACGCGCTAGCTTCAGGTGCTAGTATCCTCACGGGTGTGGAAGTTCGAGTCTTCTCCTGGGCACCACTGATAAATCAATCAGTCAATTTTTCACATTATTCTGATAACAAGTCAGGATAATAGTCCACAGAGAGGTGGATGAGTGGTTTAAGTCGCACGCCTGGAAAGCGTGTATACGTGAATAGCGTATCGAGGGTTCGAATCCCTTCCTCTCTGCCA
>NZ_JBQCWZ010000874.1:0-606 GCF_051956895.1 Neisseria sp. P0021.S006 | reverse complement strand
AATTGCAATTTTGGTAACCTATCCAAAACTGCCGTCTTGGGACTCTTTACAACACTACAAACCAAAAATGCCGCTGACGATTTATTCTTCAGACGGCCAAGTCATTGGCGTTTACGGCGAGCAACGGCGTGAATTTACCAAAATCGGCGACTTCCCGAAAATTTTGAAAGATGCCGTGATTGCCGCCGAAGACAAACGCTTCTATGACCACTGGGGCGTGGACGTTTGGGGTGTGGCGCGTGCCGCAATCGGCAACGTCATGGCCGGCGGCGTTCAATCCGGTGCCAGTACGATTACGCAGCAGGTTGCCAAAAACTTCTACCTGAGCAGCGAGCGTTCGTTCACCCGTAAATTCAACGAAGCCCTGTTGGCCTACAAAATCGAGCAGTCTTTGAGCAAAGATAAGATTTTGGAGCTGTACTTCAACCAAATCTATTTGGGTCAACGTGCTTATGGTTTTGCCTCCGCCGCCCAAATTTATTTCAACAAAAATGTTAACGAATTAACATTGGCCGAAGCCGCCATGTTGGCCGGCTTGCCTAAAGCACCTTCTGCCTACAACCCGATTGTGAACCCTGAGCGTGCCAAACTGCGTCAGGCTTATAT
>NZ_JBQCWZ010000873.1:0-606 GCF_051956895.1 Neisseria sp. P0021.S006 | reverse complement strand
AACCAAAGCCGATTTAATCATCCTTGCCTACGGTACCAATGAAGCCTTTTCCGGCAACCTCGATATTTCCTCTACCGAGCGGACATGGCGCAATTACATCCGTCAAATCAAAAACACCCTGCCTAACGCAGGTATCCTGATCCTCGGCGCTCCGGAATCTTTGAAAACTGCCTACGGCAGCTGCGGCAACCGTCCAGTCTTACTCAGCGAAGTACAACAAATGCAGCAACGCGTTGCCCATGACGAAAAAATCATGTTCTGGTCTTGGCAGGATGCGATGGGCGGGGCATGCAGCATGAAAAACTGGATGGCTCAAGGCTTGGCAGCCAAAGACGGCGTCCACTTCTCTGCACAAGGTTATGAAACTGCAGCCGATAAGCTTGCCGACAGCCTGATCCGCTTTGCTCAATAAATTGGCCAAGGCCTAAGTGTTTTTCATTAACAGCACATAAAAGGCCGTCTGAAATTAATATTTCAGACGGCCTTTTGTTTATCGCTTATTCAGCAAACTGCTTATTTTTTTAAGCCAACATATTGCTGCTCATGCGTTGCGTTTGGTTTTCCGTAAAATGAACCAATCTTGCCTGCCTGTCAAAACCTAATGGC
>NZ_JBQCWZ010000872.1:0-607 GCF_051956895.1 Neisseria sp. P0021.S006 | reverse complement strand
CAAAATGGCCTTGCACCGCAGTCAAAAGTGAGACGGCGGATTCAATATCGTCTAAACCTACCCATGCGGTCGCTTTGGTTTTGGGCAGGGCAAAGAGTTTGAGTGTGGCGGCGGTAATGATGCCCAATGTTCCTTCGCTGCCGATAAAAAGATGGCGCAAGTCGTAGCCGGTCGTGTTTTTGTGCAGGGGCTGAAGGTGGGAAACCAGTTCGCCGTTTGGTAAAACGACTTCCAAACCCAATACCAAATCACGCATGCTGCCATAACGCAAGACATTCAAACCGCCGGCATTACAGGCGATATTGCCGCCGATTTGGCAAGAGCCTTCGCTGGCCAGGCTGAGCGGAAACAGTCGTCCGACTTCGGCTGCCGCCTTTTGAGCATTTTGCAAAATCACGCCTGCTTCAACCGTCATGCTGTTGTCGGCAAGGTTGATATCGCGGATACGGTTGAGCTTGGAGAGATTGAGCAGTACGCCTTCGCTGGTTACCGTTGCGCCGCATAATCCGGTATTGCCGCCTTGCGGGGTTACGCGGATGCGGTTTTCAAAACAGAAACGCATGATTTTCTGCACACTTTCGACAGAGTTCGGCTGTAAGACAATATC
>NZ_JBQCWZ010000871.1:0-607 GCF_051956895.1 Neisseria sp. P0021.S006 | reverse complement strand
CCGTCTACATATTTGCGGCTGCCGATAACGACAGGTTGAAACACGTTCGGAATCGAAGCAGAAGCGCGGACGGCTTGTCCGGCATTGCCTACGTTGAACACCACCGGTTTGCCGCTTTCAAAATCGGTCGCAACGGCGGCAAATTTGATGGGGAACTGCTGCATCGGACGGTTGCCGACTTTGCGGTTGATGTAGTTTTGCAGTTTTTCGCCTTTGATGAAGCCGCTGGTGGACAAGGTCAAATCCACCAAATCGGTTTTACCCAAAATTTCTGCTTCCAATTCGAGGCGGTCGGGCGACATTCCCGAAGCGTACATACTGCCGACAATCGAGCCTGCGGATGTACCAGTAACGATTTTTACCGGAATATTGTTTTCTTTCAAAACCTTAATAATCCCGATATGGGCAAAGCCTTTGGACGCGCCGCCGCCCAAAGCCAGCGCAACCGTGGCTTTCGGTTTGGGTGCAGTATGCGAAACCGTATTTTGACCCTGCGTAGAAGGTTTGGATTGCGGCGAGTTGCCGCTCGGACAGGCGGCCAATACCAAGACGGACGAAGCGGCTAAAAACGTTTTGAATGTGGAAAAAAGTTTATTCATGTTCAGAC
>NZ_JBQCWZ010000870.1:0-607 GCF_051956895.1 Neisseria sp. P0021.S006 | reverse complement strand
TCGCGTCGCTCAGGGCAGTTACTTCATCACCGATGTCGTTAACTTTTTTACCCATGTCGGCAGTGTATTTTGCCAATTCTTCGAAGTCAGCTTTATCGGCTTTAGTTTCGATTGCTGCTGTGTTGGCGTCGATGTCTTGACGGTTAGCTTCTAAAGCGTCAGCTGCTGCTTTACCGGCTAATGCGAGATCACCGATGTCTTTATCCAAGCTGGCGATCGCATTATTGAAGCCTTCGTTAGCTTCTTTTTGCTCTTCAAGTTTGGCAGTATTTTCAGCGATTGCTGCTTTATTGGCGTCGATGTCTTGACGGTTAGCTTCTAAAGCGTCAGCTGCTGCTTTGCCGGCTAATGCGAGATCACCGATGTATTTTTTATTGGCATCAATATCTTTACGGTTGGCTTCCAAAGCCTCAGTTGCTTTCAGACCTGCTTGTGCCAAGTCAACGATGTCTTTATCGTGACGAGTGATAGCTGCGCTAGTCGCGTCGCTCAGGGCAGTTACTTCATCACCGATGTCGTTAACTTTTTTACCCATGTCGGCAGTGTATTTTGCCAATTCTTCGAAGTCAGCTTTATCGGCTTTAGTTTCGATTGCTGCTGTGTTGGC
>NZ_JBQCWZ010000869.1:0-608 GCF_051956895.1 Neisseria sp. P0021.S006 | reverse complement strand
TTTTCCTTTTTATTGTCCGTTGCGATGGGCAATCCAATGCAAGAGCCCGTGAATCACGAGATTATCGACGATTTTCACTTGATTGTCATGAACGAAGGACTCCGGCAGCGCCTGCACGACTCTAGCCGCGCCGCCGCCGGTGATAATGATATCGACCGGCTTGCCCCCGCCCGTTTTGTCTTTCAGACGGCCATGCATCATCATCAACGCGCCACAAACGGCATCCATCATGCCGCTGGCAATGGCGTTCGGCGTTGTGGTTGGGAACGGATATACCTTGCCGATTGGACGGTTGAGGTTGGCGGTCTTGAGCGCCATCGCCTCTTTCATTAAGTGGAAACCGGGCATGATGGTGCCGCCGAGATAATGATTGTCTTCCGTCAGCGCGTCGGTGGTTACGGCGGTACCGCAGCTGACGACGACGCAGGCGTTTTGCGTAAAGCGGCGGCTGCCCAGCGCATTAAACCAACGGTCGGAGCCATGTTCTTCAGGACGGCGGTAATGGTTGCGGATACCCAAAGCCTGTGGCATGGAAGACAACCATTCGACCGGACGGGTCAATTGTTCTTCAACCATCGCTTTTTTTACCGAACCGCACACGGCGCAAC
>NZ_JBQCWZ010000868.1:0-609 GCF_051956895.1 Neisseria sp. P0021.S006 | reverse complement strand
GGCCAGTACGTTTATGATTACTGCCGCAGCATCTATCGTGTTTGCATTGCTTTCTGCTTCGCCGGAACGTATCGGTAAAATGCAGGCGGCGCGTACATGGTTTAAGGATTTCATCCGCGGCCGTTCGAAACTGCGGGATTTGAAAACCCGCCTCAGTAGTACCGAAACGCGCTTTTTTGGCGGCAGCCAACCCAATATTTTGATTTATGAAGACCGTGTGAAACTGCAAAAAGATCAATATTGGGAAATGATGCAGGAGATTATGGGCGATCGTAAACAAATCTATGAAAAGATGAGCGACCATCTTTACTGGCTCGGTTTGTTGGCGGATAAACAGTTCAAATACATTAACTTATCTTACGCGGTATTCCGCTGGGGCTTGCTGGCTTCGCTGGCGGCATTTATCGGCGTAAAAACATTGCCGTCATTGCTGATGCCTCCGGCCAACAACGCGGCAGAGTTGCGTTCGCTGGGTATCAATATGTTTAACGGCGTATTTGAGCCTTCTGCCGTACAACAGCTTCCGGACGGTAAGTTGCTGATCGCGGAAGACGAACCCAACCATGCATTCAGTATCATCAGCATTGATAAAACCGGCAGGTTTGTAGA
>NZ_JBQCWZ010000867.1:0-609 GCF_051956895.1 Neisseria sp. P0021.S006 | reverse complement strand
AAACAAGGTAGCCCTTCTGCCATTGCGCAAATGGTCAGCAGCGGCGAAGCTGATTTGGCAATTATTACTGAACGCATTGACGATCATCCTGAGTTGGGCAAACTGCCCTGCTATGAATGGAACCATGCCGTCATTGTTCCGCACGACCACCCTCTTTTGGACTGCCGCAATCCTTTAAGCCTTGAAGATTTAGCTTCTTTTCCGCTGGTCACTTACGAATTTGCTTTTAATTCCGGCAGCAGTATCGCGCGTACATTTAATAAAGCGCATATTGAGCAACCTGATGTTGCCTTATCGGCTGCCGATACGGATGTATTGAAGACGTATGTCCGCTTAGGCTTGGGCGTTGGTTTGATGGCTAAAATGGCGTACGATCCCGTTGTCGATCAAGATTTACAGCTGATTGATGCGGCACACTTATTTGAACCGTCGCCCACTTGGATAGCCTTACGCACTGATACCTACCTGCGTGGTTACGCGTATGACTTTATCCAGATGTTTGCACCGAAACTGACCAGAGAAGTGGTCGACCGCATTCTGTACACGCCGGTTGTTGAAGATTTTTCAATTTAATATCTGACTATCACTTTCGTAACTTAACAATTATTC
>NZ_JBQCWZ010000866.1:0-610 GCF_051956895.1 Neisseria sp. P0021.S006 | reverse complement strand
ACTTATGCCGAACAATTCAAACCCAAAGCCGTTATCGACGTCGCCACCCTGACCGGCGCGTGCATTATCGCCCTGGGCCATGACGTCAGCGGCGTGATGGGCAATAATCAAGATTTGGTCGACAGCCTGCTGGCCGCTTCCCGCAACGTGGACGACAAAGCATGGCAACTGCCGCTCTTTGAAACCTACAAAGACCAACTCAAATCCAACTTTGCCGACATTCCAAACATCGGCACGCCGGGTGCAGGCACGATTACCGCCGCAACATTCTTGTCTTACTTTACCGAAGACTATCCATGGGCACACCTCGACATCGCAGGTACCGCATGGAAATCCGGCGGTGAAAAAGGCGCGACCGGGCGCCCTGTTCCTTTATTGTTGAACTATCTGCGCAATGTGAAATAAATCTTGGGGGGAAGCCTGCGGGGTTAATCGTTTCAACCCCGCAGGCCGTCTGAAAACGGAATCCGCATTATCTGACTCAATCTGACAAAACGGAGAACCACCATGAAACCACTATTTGCCGCATTATCTGTCGCCCTTCTGCTCGGCACATCCATCAGCGTTCAAGCTGCCGAACAAACTACCCCCACCGACCGCAGCATCCAAG
>NZ_JBQCWZ010000865.1:0-610 GCF_051956895.1 Neisseria sp. P0021.S006 | reverse complement strand
TATTATGACCGTCTGAAATTTTCAGGCGGCCTTGCTATTATTTCAACGAACGAATACCTACTGCATCGCGTACTTTATCCAACAATTCACGTGCTTCTTTACGCGCTTTTTGTGCGCCGGCCTGCAAAATGTCTTCAATTTGAGATGGTTTGGCTGTCAACTCATTGTAACGCTCGCGCGGTTCTGCGAGCTCGGCATTGATTTTTGCACCCAAGAGTTTCTTGGCCTCACCCCAAGCAAGGCCTTCGGCCAGCATTTGCGTGAACTCAGCAGTTTCAGACAGCGTGGAGAAGGCTTTGTAGATTTCAAACAGAGGACTTTCATCAGGCTGTTTCGGCTCGCCGGGTTCTTTCATATTGGTGATGATTTTGTTGACCGATTTTTGGGTTTTTTTATCGTTTTCCCAAAGCGGAATGGTATTGCCGTAAGACTTGGACATTTTGCGTCCGTCCAAGCCGACCAAGAGTTCGACGTTTTCATCAATCTTCACTTCTGGCAGGGTGAAGAGTTCTTGGAAGCGGTGGTTAAAGCGACCGGCAATATCGCGTGCCATTTCAACGTGTTGGATTTGGTCGCGACCGACTGGTACTTCATGGGCATTGAACATAAG
>NZ_JBQCWZ010000864.1:0-610 GCF_051956895.1 Neisseria sp. P0021.S006 | reverse complement strand
GTACTGATTTTGTGGACGTTGTTGGTCTTAAGCCTGAAATTCATCAAAAACCACAACCACTGGGTCAAATCCGTGATTGACGGTAAATCCGTTTGGATCATCGTCAACGGCGAAGTCCAAGCAGAAGAATGTATGAAAAACGGCATCAGCGCGCACGACCTCATGTTCAAACTCCGCGCCGCCGGCATCTACGAAATCTCTGCCGTCAAACGCGCCGTGATGGAACAAAACGGCCAGCTCGCCGTCATTAAGTACGGCGACGAAAGCCTGCGCTATCCGCTGATTACAGACGGCCAAGTCGACCCCGACATCCTCGAAATCATTAAGCGTGACGAAGAGTGGCTGCAACAAGAACTCGACCGCCTCCACCTTGAAGCCTCGCAAGTCTATATCGGCGAATACATAGACGGAAAATTGGTGGCACACCGTTATCCTTCTTGATTTGAAAATAGCAGGCCGTCTGAAACCTTGTTTTCAGACGGCCTTTTTGTATCCGGTGCAAATACTGTTTTTTAATCGCGATATTCAAACGTTGCACCCAAAAATTGAGCCAGTGCGGAGACGTGGGAATGTCGGGGGTCTTTGACGGCGGTCAGCAACAAGATATTGC
>NZ_JBQCWZ010000863.1:0-612 GCF_051956895.1 Neisseria sp. P0021.S006 | reverse complement strand
GGTGTAGTCTTCTTTGTCGCGCTCCAAACTGGTGGAATCGCGCTCGTCAAAGCTGGCCATAGCGTTCAACAAAATCGCGCAGTCTTCGGCTGTTTGCGCCATAGGGCCGGCTTGGTCGAAGCTGGAAGCATAGGCAACCATACCGAAACGTGAAACCGTACCGTAAGTCGGCTTGATGCCGGTAATACCGCAATGCGATGCAGGCTGACGGATAGAACCGCCGGTATCCGAACCCAACGCAACCGGTGCCAAACGCGCCGCAATCACGGCAGCCGAACCGCCTGACGAACCGCCGGGAACATGTTCAAGATTCCATGGGTTTTTGGTTGCGCCGTAGAACGAAGTCTCATTGGTCGAACCCATGGCAAATTCGTCCATATTGGTACGGCCAAGAGTAACCATGCCGGCATCCAACAGGTTTTGCACCACAGTAGCAGTATAAGGAGAAACGAAGTTATCCAACATTTTGGAGCTGCATGCACTGCGCCAACCTGTTTGGCAGAAAATATCTTTGTAAGCAACCGGCACACCGGTCAAAGCTGTTGCATTACCGGCCGCGATACGCGCATCGGCTGCTTTAGCTTCAGCAAGGGTCTTATCTTGATCGATGGT
>NZ_JBQCWZ010000862.1:0-614 GCF_051956895.1 Neisseria sp. P0021.S006 | reverse complement strand
CCCACACAAAACCACCACAACAACCCACACAACCAAAACAATAACCACAAAACCCACCAAACCAACCAACCCCCACAACCCCAAACCCAAAAAAACCACAAACAAAAAAAACAACAAAAAAACACCACCAAACACACCAACAACACAGCCAAACACACCGACCCCAAAAACAACAACCAAAACGCCACAAACAACCACACCCACAAACAAACAACATACGAACCTAGACAAATCAAAAAAAGCTCCACCACAACCACCCACCACCCCAACAAAAACCAAACACGCAACAAACACCACGAACGCCCCAACAACGAAACCAACCACAACCAAACAAGCACACCATACCCACCCAAAAACACCACCAACAACACCACCACCACCAAACCCAACAACCCCAACAACAAACCCACAACCCACCCCACCAACCAAACAACACGCAACAAAACCACCAACCAAACCACCGAACACCAAACCGAACACCACAAAAACCACACCCAAGCCGACCACACCAACCAAACCAAACCCACCCCCAAAGCCAAGACCCCACACACCAACAACACCACAACCACCGACCAAAACAACCAAACCACCAACCAAACCAACCAACAAACCCA
>NZ_JBQCWZ010000861.1:0-614 GCF_051956895.1 Neisseria sp. P0021.S006 | reverse complement strand
CGGATAAACTGCTGATATTTTAGATTTTCGATGCGGATGACGCGCTGTTTGCCCCATGGCTGGGGCGCGATTAGGTTGCGCACCCATTGCAGCTCGACCACGCCGGGAACCAGCGGGAAGGTGGCAAAATGGCCGCCGAAATAAACCAAATCCAAAGGCACGCGCCCGATAAAAGTTTCGGTATTGGTTTCATCGTCAGATGATGTTTTCGACCAAACGGGAGAAGTTTGGGCAACGGTAAAGGCCGTCTGAAAATCCGACGCGGCTATTTTGGCTTGGGCATTGCGCGGCAGGTTGTCGGTAAAACGCCAGTAACGCGGCAGGGCGATGGTGTCCTGCGTGGCGGCCAAATGGCGTTTGAGCGTATCTGCGACCGCAGCGTGGCCTTTCTCACGCAAGGCGGCGATACCGTCTGCGTTCAATGCCGCCCATATGGCAATGCGTTGGTGTTGCGGATGACGGCCGCAGTGGGCGTCGGCAATCCAAGGGTGTTGTAAAAGTTCGTGTTCGATTTGGGTCAGCGACACGCGTTTGTCCTCAAATTTAATAATGCGGTCTTGGCGACCGAGTAACAGAAAACCGTCATCTTGCGGCTCGATCAAATCGGCGGTTTG
>NZ_JBQCWZ010000860.1:0-614 GCF_051956895.1 Neisseria sp. P0021.S006 | reverse complement strand
GCGTGGCGATGCCGCTGATTGTGGCAGCTCCGGAAAGTATGGTTTCCATTTATCGCGAACAGTGGCAGAGCATGGGTGCGCACGCCGTTTTGACCGATAATGACATTGAGGCCGTCTGAAATGAGTAAAAATCAAAAACTACTGATTGCCGCTGTTTTACTGATTGTGTTTGCGGCGGCCAAACTGCTGCTCTTGGATTGGTGGCAGCGGCAACAGATAAAAGCGAATGTAGTCGAATGTAGTCTAACACAAGGCTGCGTTCTGCCTGACGGTTCAAAAGTGCGTGCGACCTCTATCAATACACACGAGCCGTTTGATATTGTGGTGGAGAATGTGCCGAAGAATACGGGTGCGGTCAGTATCAGTTTCAGTATGAAAAACATGGACATGGGCTTCAACCACTATAACCTGACGCAACAATCGCCGCAAAGTTGGCAGGCTGCGCAAATCCGCTTGCCATTTTGCGTCGAAGGCCGCCATGATTACACTGCCGACATTACCATTGGCAAACAGACTTTTCAGACGGCATTTAGTGCAGAGTAGTCATCATGCAAAGGCCGTCTGAAAATTTAAAGGCAAAAATTTTAATTTTTTCAGAAGGCATATTTAAAAGT
>NZ_JBQCWZ010000859.1:0-616 GCF_051956895.1 Neisseria sp. P0021.S006 | reverse complement strand
TTTTGCAACGGCCAAAGGCTCCAACTTCGCATCAGTCTCAACATGAACCGCACGGTCGGCACCCATCGCCAAAGCAGTACGCAACGTCTATTCGCATTTTTTCTAGCCAAGAGAAACAGCAACAATCTCGCTTACTTTTCCGGCTTCTTTCAAACGGACAGCTTCTTCTACCGCGATTTCATCAAACGGGTTCATCGACATTTTGACATTACCGATATCCACATCGGAACCATCGGCTTTCACACGAACTTTGACGTTATAGTCCACTACGCGCTTTACTGCGACCAGTGCTTTCATTCAATTCTCCTAAAAAGAATGTCCATCAAATCTAGCATACTGCTTTTGATACATTCTTTATATAAAATCCAATTCGGTTTTCACCAACATGATAAAACCAAATTTGTATAAATCTTGGCAAATAGAGCGGAATTATATCATTTCTAAAGCATTTACTCAGAAAATAAATCCACCCCCCAGCAATTATTTACCGTATGCTGCAACACAATCCATCAAGGTTTTATAAACCTCGTCAACATTGGGAATTTGAGCAATACCGCCTAAATTTTTTGCATAAGCCGAAACTTGAACGCCGGTCTTGACCGGATCTGTATCTGTA
>NZ_JBQCWZ010000858.1:0-616 GCF_051956895.1 Neisseria sp. P0021.S006 | reverse complement strand
GACGATATTTTGCCGGTTTTGAAAAACTGGGCCGCCGCTTTGAAAACCGACGGATTATTGTTTTTTACCCACTTTGGCCGCGACAGCCTGAGCGAGCTGACAGGCCGTCTGAACCATGAAGGCATCGAATGCGAAGCGCCCACGCTGATTGATATGCACGACTTGGGCGATATGCTGGCTGACAACGGCTTTTACGATCCGGTAACCGACACGGCCAAGCTTGAGTTGAGCTATAAAAAAGCCGGGACGTTTTGGCAGGACATGGAAACCTTGGGATTGTGGAACGCGTTGAAGTTCAGCAATCCGCAAGCGGCAAAGGAATGTGTGGATAAGATTTTTGCCGACGAAGGCCGTCTGAACATCACGCTTGAAACCGTGTACGGCCATGCCGTGAAAAAATTGGTGTTGCCTCAAGGGGAGAATGTGGTGCAGTTTTTCCCGAAACGGCAGGGCTAGTTTGGCGGTTGTGGCGGTAGGGTTGACACCGCGATTGTGTGTTGACGAATGCGGTTTGTCGTTTGTATCGATTGCCTGCGCTGATTGAAATGTATGAAAAAGGCCGTCTGAAAAGTTTTCAGACGGCCTTTTGTTTGATTCCAAATTAAGCCTGTTTGGC
>NZ_JBQCWZ010000857.1:0-616 GCF_051956895.1 Neisseria sp. P0021.S006 | reverse complement strand
GTACGCGCCATAATCACAAAGTTTTCATCAACACGGGCATCTACGGCAGCTTTGATAAGCGGTCAACCATTTCATCTTTAGAAACGATGGCTTTGTTCGGACGGTGGCCGCAGCGTTTTTGCGCTACCTGATCTTCGATGTGAACCGCTGCAACACCAGCGCGTTCAAAGTTGCGAATAGTACGGGCAATATTGAATGCACCGCCCCAACCTACATCGATGTCCACCAGCAAAGGCGTATCTACGTTGTCCGTAATACGTCGCGCGTCGATCAGCACATCTTCCATTGTGGTAATGCCCAAATCAGGGATACCGCAAGAGCAAGCTGCCACGCCGCCGCCAGACAGATAGATTGCTTTGAAACCGCTTTGGGTGGCCAATCGTGCAAAGTAAGCATTGACGCAACCGACGACGGCAAGAGGGTTTGATTCTTTCACGGCTTGGCGGAAACGTGCTCCGGCAGAGTGTTGACTCATCATATTTCTCCTTTATAGACTTTTTTCATCAGTATTAATCGGACGGCTCGGTTTTTTCACAACTTGAAACAAACCGTTTAAAAAGAAACAATCGTTCTAAAAACTGTTTTTAGACGGCCTGTAAAATTTCAATCATTAACC
>NZ_JBQCWZ010000856.1:0-616 GCF_051956895.1 Neisseria sp. P0021.S006 | reverse complement strand
GTATTACGCCTGATAAAGTCGGCTATGTCAGCGGCCACGGCACGGCGACCGAAAAAGGCGATATTGCCGAAACATTGGCTACTGAAGCGGTGTTTGGTTTTATACCGATGAGTTCGCAAAAAAGCTACCTCGGCCATACACTCGGCGCGTGCGGCGCATTGGAAGCCTGGTTTACCATCGAAATGATGAACAATGGTTGGTTTGCGCCGACCGTCAATTTGGAAAACATCGATCCGCGTTGCGGCAAGGTGGATTATATTCAAACGGGCGGACGTGAGATTCAAACCGATTATGTGGTCAGCAATAACTTTGCCTTTGGCGGCGTCAATACTTCGCTGGTGTTCAAACGTTGGCAAGAATAATCATTGCTTGATGTTATGATTAAAGGCCGTCTGAAACGTATCTGGAGTTTCAGACGGCCTTTATTTTATTTAGAGCTTGAGATGCTTGCGAATTTTATTCGTTTGTTTTCTTCTGATTTAAATCCACCAGCCTTGTTCCGGCCAAGAAGTCGTAGAGGAACTGGCGGTCGGGATGGAACAGGGCGAAGCCCCATGGCAGGATGAGCCAAATGAGCGCGGCGCCGAATGCGCCTTTGGGTGGTATATTGAGCAGA
>NZ_JBQCWZ010000855.1:0-617 GCF_051956895.1 Neisseria sp. P0021.S006 | reverse complement strand
CTGAAACCGTACCGTCTTGTTGGCGCCATTGGTTCACAAAACTTTTGCCGACAAATTCTTTCATGCTGTACATATTCAGATACAGCTCTTTGCCCAAGCAGCTTTCCGGCAGCTTGCCCGATACGGTCAGCGTATTGTTTTTATAGGCAGTCTTCATGTGGTTTTTTAAAACACTGCACTTCCCTTCCTTATCTTCAAGCGTCAATTTGTTTTGAATGTTCAGATTCGGCAGCGGCGGATTGGTACGGATGACCAAGCTTCCGTCTTCTTCTTTTTCAGCACGCAGTTCAACGGTTTTATACGCCAACATATTGGGGTCGGGCGGCGTCATAAAGCTTTCGGCAGAATCGGAAGCAAAATCATCCGGATTCTTCACATCGCCCCACAGGCTGCGGTCGAGTATCAGATGCCCATCAATATGGCGTATGCCCTTATCGCGCATCTGTTGCTGCATTTGCACCAAATCATGCTGGTCAAACACAGGATCGCCGCTCCCCACCCAATACACATTGCCTTTCAGTGTATCGCCTTTGATTGAGCCGTTGGTTTTAAACTCAGTTTTCCAACGATAATCGCCGCCCAGCATACGAAACGCGGTAAACGCCGTTACCAGCTTC
>NZ_JBQCWZ010000854.1:0-618 GCF_051956895.1 Neisseria sp. P0021.S006 | reverse complement strand
GTCTTGGACAAAGGCCGCATCATCGAAGAAGGCAGCCACACCGAGTTGCTCGAGAAACAAGGCCTGTACGCCAAACTTTGGGCGCACCAAAGCGGCGGCTTCTTGAGTGAGCATGTCGAGTGGGAAAACAATTAACGCTTTGAAAGAAGATAAAAGGCCGTCTGAAAACATTTTCAGACGGCCTTTATTAATGAAGCAAAGGGTAGGTGGGATAACCGCCCTTTGTCAGTTGAAACCTTAGTTTTTTACAGCCCCAGTGACCAAGCATTTTGGTGTTCGGACAAGTCTTCCAGGCGGTTTTCGTAATGGGCGAAGATTTCTTCGATGATTTCGTCTTCGTCGTCGATGACTCGAATCAAGTTCAAATCCTCTTCCAAAATCAGGTTTCTGCCCAGCAACTGCTCGCGTATCCAGTCCAACAGTCCCGCCCAAAATGCTTTGCCCACTAAGATAATCGGGCGGTCGGGCGTTTTGCCGGTTTGCACCAAAGTCAGGCTTTCAAACAATTCGTCCAGCGTGCCGAAACCGCCGGGCATGACGACATACGCCACAGCGTGTTTGACGAACATGACTTTGCGCGGGAAAAAGTGTTGGAATTTAATCGACAAATCCTGATAG
>NZ_JBQCWZ010000853.1:0-618 GCF_051956895.1 Neisseria sp. P0021.S006 | reverse complement strand
GGGTAATTATTATCTATATGTCTTAAATAATTATTCAAAATAGAATAAAATACGCAAATTACATTTATTTACTAAAACCATAATGGATTACGTTTTATATCGGGCGAGGCGGTTTTACTCGGAATTAAAACTAAATCCGCTATATAAATAAAAGGGAAAACATGAGTATCAAAGAATGGCCCGAAGGGGAGCGGCCGCGCGAGAAGCTCTTGGCGCACGGTGCGGCTGCGTTGAGTGATGCGGAGTTGCTGGCGATTTTGCTGCGTGTCGGAACGCGAGGTATAAGCGCGGTTGATTTGGCGCGTTATTTGTTGAGTGAGTTTGGCAGCTTGGGGACGCTGATGAGTGCGGATGCCAAAACACTCGCTGCTTATAAGGGCATGGGCTTGGCGAGCTATACTCAGTTTGCAGTGGTCAAAGAAATCGGGCGGCGGATTTTGGGTGAAGATTTGCAGGAGCAGATTGTTCTGTCAAACCCGAAATCGGTTGCGGATTATCTGCGCCTGCATCTTGGACATGAAAAAATTGAGGTCAGCGTTGCTTTGCTGCTTAACCGTCAAAATCAATTGATTGCGGTACGGGAATTGTCGCGCGGTACGGTGGCGGAAAATACGGTTT
>NZ_JBQCWZ010000852.1:0-619 GCF_051956895.1 Neisseria sp. P0021.S006 | reverse complement strand
CGGGTAAAGTTGCCGAACAAGATGTCCGCCAGATGATCGGAGCGGTCGATAAACAATATTTGTTTGAATTGCTTGAAGGAATCATCAATCAAAACGGTGAGGCCTTGCTGGAAAAGGCTCAGGAAATGTCCGCCAGAGCGATTGGTTTTGACAGCGCCTTGGCAGAATTGGCTATGTTGTTGCAACGTTTGGCTTTGATTCAAACCATTCCTTCTGCCTTGGCAAATGACGACCCTGAGCGTGAAACTTTGCTGCGATTAAGTCAGGCTTTGAGTGGCGAGCAGGTTCAGCTTTATTATCAATGTGCTATTCATGGTAAACAGGATTTGCCGCTGGCTCCGGACGAGTATGCCGGTTTTGTCATGACGCTTTTGCGCATACTTGCATTTGCGCCGTTGGCTGCTTCGGGTTGCGATACGCAAAGTCAGATTGAACACACGGATTTGCATTCCGACCATCAGAAAGCTGAGGCCGAAAAAAAGCCTTTTCAGCTGCCGAAATCTGAACCGATAGCAGCACCGGTGGTTGAGAAAGAGGCTGTTCCGACCAAACAGGATATCGTTGAAAGGCCGTCTGAAGAAACTATTCAGTCTGCTCAACAACAGACGGATGTACCGCC
>NZ_JBQCWZ010000851.1:0-620 GCF_051956895.1 Neisseria sp. P0021.S006 | reverse complement strand
ATATTGCGGCGTATCATGCTGACGCTCCGGCATTAGCCTCATCAGAAGTTTCGGCCTTGCGCCATACACACGCTTCGCCCAAATCGTCCAAATATTTTTCATGTGCCGCCAGCTCGTCCGCATTGGCTTTGATGACTTTCAACTGCGAGGTACGTTTGGTTTCCGCAATAACGGTTTGTTTGACTTCGCCCTCTTCTTCCGTCTCACCGCCCATCAGATCGAACTGCTGACGCGTCATGGCAAGATAGACTTCACCCAAAAGCTCGCAGTCGATTAGAGCGCCGTGCAAAACCCGTTTGCTGCGGTCAACGGAAAAGCGGTTACACAACGCATCCAAGCTTGCCTTTTGTCCCGGAAACATTTCACGTGCCATAGCCAGCGTGTCGGTCACTTTACAACCCAGTTCCTCAATAGAAGGCAAGCCCATGCGGCGAAATTCCATATTCAGGAAGCCGACGTCAAACTTGGCATTATGGATAATCAGCTCTGCACCACGTATAAAGTCAGCAATCTGTTTACCCACTTGGGCAAACGGCGGCGCATTCTTCGCTTCCAATACTTCAATCGTCAAACCATGCACCTTCGCCGCTTCCTCCGGCATATCGCGTTCGGGATGGATA
>NZ_JBQCWZ010000850.1:0-620 GCF_051956895.1 Neisseria sp. P0021.S006 | reverse complement strand
CCAATACCTGATCAAACCGATTACGCGTATGAAACAAGCGTTGAGCGAACGCTAATCGATAAACTGATAAAAGGCCGTCTGAAAGTTTTCAGACGGCCTTTGGTTTATGTTTTCACTATGCCTGTTTATCCGACAGGCAAATTACTTCTCCTTAAACGTCGCTCCGACAAACGTCCTTTTCGGATTGCCGCGCTCAACTTGATAGAGTTGCGTGTGCTGCTCCTGCGCAAAATTTCCTGCCTGTCCGGCATGATGCTCTGCCAGCTTTTGCGCCAATAACATTACCGCCAATTTTTTATTGGCATGCTGGCTGCGTTCGCTCTCGACCCACACGGAAATGCCGCTTTCTTTATGGGTAGCGCGGACGGCGCTTTCGATTTTATTGACGTGTTGCCCGCCTTTACCGCCCGAACGGCAGGTTTGAAACTCGATTCCGTTTTCAGACGGCATTTCATACGTCTGCGGCATATCGGGCAAACGAAAAACGCCTATATACCAATTTTTGCGCGGATGTTTCGGGCGGACGGGGCTGGGGCATATCCATTGGAGCGTCCCCTGCCAAGTTTGCGCCAAACTTTCGGCTTTTTGCCCTGCCAATTTGAGCGTCGCCGACAAAATGC
>NZ_JBQCWZ010000849.1:0-621 GCF_051956895.1 Neisseria sp. P0021.S006 | reverse complement strand
CCAATGCCGGACGTGCTACTTTCAGCGTGGCCATAACATCGGTCGGCGTCAACTTCCTGATTGGCGAACAATATTTAAGTATCCTGCTTTCCGGCGAAACCTTTAAGCCGGTATATGACAAACTCGGCCTGCATTCGCGCAACCTTGCCCGTACGCTGGAAGATGCGGGTACGGTCATCAACCCGTTGGTGCCTTGGAGCGTCTGCGGCGTATTCATCAGTCATGCCTTGGGTGTGCCTGTTTGGGAATACCTGCCTTATGCCTTCTTCTGCTACTTGAGTTTGGCTCTGACGCTGGTGTTTGGCTGGACAGGGCTGACTTTGAGTAAGAAGTAAACAGCATTTAAAATAGCAATGCTTTTATCAAACAAGGCCGTCTGAAAACAATTTCAGACGGCCTTGTTTTACTTGAAGTAGCCGTATCAACATGATTTCACTATAATTGCTGCACCAATAAAAAAATAATCCAAACAATGAACAAACAAATCCGCCAAGAAATTTTCGAGCGTTTCCGCGCTGCCAATCCTCATCCGACTACCGAGTTGAATTTCAGCTCGCCGTTTGAGCTGCTTATCGCCGTTTTATTGTCTGCACAAGCAACTGATGTCGGCGTGAACAAAGC
>NZ_JBQCWZ010000848.1:0-621 GCF_051956895.1 Neisseria sp. P0021.S006 | reverse complement strand
TGGTTATGAATTGGTGCAACCGCCATTGATGGAATACAGCCATTCCTTATTGACGCATATCGATGCCGGTTTGTCTTTGAAAACCATTTTGGTCGTCGATCAGCTTAGCGGCCGTCAGCTCGGTATCCGCGCGGATATTACGCCGCAGGTAGCGCGTATCGATGCCCACTTGCTTTCTGCCAACCAAGGTATCAACCGTTTATGCTACGCCGGTTCGGTACTTCATGCGCGTCCTGACGGATTGCTCAATATGCGCGAACCTTTGCAGGCGGGTGCGGAAATGTACGGCTTGGAAGGCATTGAAGCGGATATCGAATTGATTGATTTGATGCTGAAAAGCATGAAGATTGCCGACATGGGCGAAGTTTTGCTTTCATTAGGCCATATCGGCGTATTCCGTGCTTTAGCAAATGCCGCGCATTTGGATGAGCAGCAATCGGCAATCCTGCTGTCATCGATGCAGGACAAAGATGCCGAGGCTGTCAGCCAGTTGGTCAAAGAGTGGAAACTTGACGGCATGTGGGCAAAAGCGTTTTCATTGTTGCCCCGATTGTATGGCGGTCGTGAAGTGCTGACTGTGGCTAGAGAGAAATTACCCGAATTGTCCGCAGTCAGTGTGGC
>NZ_JBQCWZ010000847.1:0-622 GCF_051956895.1 Neisseria sp. P0021.S006 | reverse complement strand
AAAGTAGATAACTACCAAGAATTTACTTTGAAATCTTCAATCAACCAAGTGAATACGCCGGCTCCTGCACCAACTGCCCAAAGTAGCGGTGAAATGGCCGAACCTGTGGCAGAACCTGCTCCGGAGGCTCAATAATGGCATCTAAAAACCTGAAACAATTGGACGTACAAAACCTGTACCTGCTTAATATGCCTTCAAAACTTTTGCTGGCAGGTTTATTGATTGTCGGTATGTTGGCTTTGGGCTATGTCGGCGTATTTAAAGATCAGATTGAAACTTGGAATACGCAGGAAGCTAAAGAAGAAGAACTGAAGGAAACCTTTACGCGTAAAAGCATTCAGGCAGCAAGCTTGAATAATCTGAAGGCTGAATTGGCTTCGATTCGTTCTGCATTTGATGTGTTGTTGAAACAACTTCCGACCGACGCGGAAATTCCGAATCTGATTCAAGAGCTGCATCAGGCAGGTTCAACCAACGGATTGCGTTTGGACAGCGTTGCACCGCTCCAACCTGAAAACGATGGTCCGATTCAAAAACTGCCGTATCAGATTTCCATCACAGGCAAATACTCACAGATCAGCCAATTTACCCGTGATGTAGGCGATTTGTCGCGCATTATTAC
>NZ_JBQCWZ010000846.1:0-622 GCF_051956895.1 Neisseria sp. P0021.S006 | reverse complement strand
ATATTATACCGTTCATCTAAAGACATCCGGTTATCTGCATTACAGACCGTTCATCTGAATTGCTTCAAACCACTTTGTCGGATTTTCCCATATATGTTGTGTTTCTCCGTATCGAAGGGGTTTGAGCGGTTGAAACCGTATTGCTTAGATATTAAAGCTTCATGCTTTGAAATGAGTGAATTTTTGTTTTAAGTGTCGTAATCTCTTGCTAATTACTCCCAGCTGCAAGAGTTTCAGGGTTGCCCCCTTGGGCAGCCCTTCTTTTTTTATCCTCCATTATTTCAGTAATCGAGCCTTCCCTGTCCTATGCACATAGTCAAAATCGCAGGCAAGGCTGGCCTTCCCCTCAGCCTCCAATCTTCTTCAATTCATTATTCGTCATCACCAGCCAAACCTGTGCATTTTTAACTTGAGCCGCAGTACGGATGGCCGCTTCATCCATAATAGAAAATGCAGTAGAAAAAGCATCGGCAACCGCCGCACTTTCCACCATAACGCTCATGCTTTTATAGCGCGGCTGGCTTCCGCCTGTACGCGGATCAAAAAGATGGGTAAATTTGCCAGCTTCGTCCATTACCGTGCCATAGCCGCCAGATGTAGCAAAGGCTTGGTTTTTCATGGC
>NZ_JBQCWZ010000845.1:0-623 GCF_051956895.1 Neisseria sp. P0021.S006 | reverse complement strand
GCCTTGGAATGGTTGGAACAGAAGTTCCCTTTAAAAAAATCTAAAAAATAATATTTCAGACGGCCTTTGAGAAAATGCAAAGGCCGTCTGAAACAATCAAGAAAGTCATATATAAATGGATATCGAAACCTTTTTGCAAAACGAGTCACAACACCCGACGGATTATCGTTGCGGCTTTGTGGCCATCGTGGGTCGCCCGAATGTCGGCAAGTCCACGCTGATGAACCATTTAATCGGTCAGAAAATCAGTATTACCAGTAAAAAAGCACAAACCACGCGCAACCGTGTAACAGGTATTTACACCGACGACACGGCGCAATTTGTGTTTGTCGATACGCCGGGTTTTCAAACCAATCACCGCAATGCTTTGAACGACCGTCTTAATCAAAACGTAACCGAAGCGTTGAGCGGCGTGGATGTGGTGGTTTTTGTGGTGGAAGCCATGCGCTTTACCGATGCCGACCGCGTGGTGTTGAAGCAGTTGCCTAAGCATACGCCTGTGGTATTGGTGGTCAATAAAATCGATAAAGACAAAGCCAAAGACAAATTTGCGCTTGAGGCGTTTATCAATGAAGTGCGCCAAGAGTTTGAATTTGCCGCCAGCGAGGCAGTCAGCGCGAAAC
>NZ_JBQCWZ010000844.1:0-623 GCF_051956895.1 Neisseria sp. P0021.S006 | reverse complement strand
TGATGCGCGGCATATTCAGTAAACCTGCGGCATCGCCGACCAAAACGCCGCCTCTGAACGAGAGTTTCGGCAGGCTTTGCAAACCGCCTTCAATCAGCGAACGCGCACCATAAGCGATACGGCGACCGCCTTCGAAGGTTTTGCGGATTTCAGGATGGGTTTTGAAACGTTGGAACTCTTCAAACGGCGACAGATAAGGGTTTTGATAATCCAAGCCGACCACAAAGCCGACAGCGACTTTGTTTTCGTCAAAATGATAAATAAACGATCCGCCATAGGTTTTGCTGTCCAACGGCCAGCCTGCGCTGTGCATAACCAAACCGGGCTGATGTTTTTCAGACGGCACTTCCCAAATTTCTTTAATGCCCAAGCCGTAAGTTTGCGGCTCGCTGTTTTGGTCGAGTTGGAAACGTTCGATGACTTGTTTGGAAAGCGAGCCGCGACAGCCTTCGGCAAACAGGGTTTGCTGCGCCCAAAGCTCCATGCCTGGCTGGAATGAATCGGTCGGTTCGCCGTCTTTGCCCACACCCATATTGCCGGTCGCAATACCTTTGACCGAACCGTCTTCGTGATACAGCACTTGGGCAGCGGCAAAGCCCGGATAGATTTCCACGCCCATATTT
>NZ_JBQCWZ010000843.1:0-625 GCF_051956895.1 Neisseria sp. P0021.S006 | reverse complement strand
CAACAAAGGCCGTCTGAAAGAACTTTTATCCTTTCAGACGGCCTTTGACTCACTTTAACACCGCTTCCCGTACAATGGCCCTTTTCCCTTATCTGCCTAAAAATATGAAACCCAACCGCCTTTTACCCCTCGTCCTCTTATTGACCGTCCTCTCCGCCCATGCCAAAGATTTCATCATCTACGACCGCATGGACTATGTCGGCAAACCCGACCTGACCGCCGACAAACTCTCCAAAGTGTTCTTGGTTTATGAAAGCGAGTTGGTCAAACCCGATCCGACAGGCAAACGCAAACACGGCGTACTCAACGAAGCGCGCATCCGTGAATTGGCCAAACAATCGCGCCGCGAAGGCTACCGCACCATTTCCACCGACATCGAAAGCTGGTTTGCCGAAAAAGACGGCCAGCTGCTGACGCCCGACGAATTGAGAACCGACTTCGCGCGGATGTACCAAATCTTCAGAGAAGAAAACCCGCGCGCCGTCATCAGCAACTACGGCATGCCCTCCGAACACCTGCACGGCATCCGACACTACCGTCCCAACGTTGACAACGAAGCCATCTTGACAAAATGGCGGCAAGTCAGCAAACGCCGTGCGCCCACCGCCGCCATCAGCGACTATGC
>NZ_JBQCWZ010000842.1:0-625 GCF_051956895.1 Neisseria sp. P0021.S006 | reverse complement strand
CGGCTTTGCTTGGGGAAATCGGCGTTGCCGGTGTTGAAACAGGCGCAGAAGTATATACGGACGGTTTGCCGATATTGCTGGCTTTGCAGTTTTTGCCGCCGGCTTGTGTATAGACTTTGCGGCCGGCAGAATCGGTACATTCAAAAATAGGCGCGGCGGAAACCGCAGTTGTCAAAGCGAGCAGTAATGTGCTGATCCAGATTTTGTTCATTTTTATTTTTCCTTAAAACCATTTCCACCAAACAAACAAAGCTGCAATCATGATGATGTTGGCGAATAGGATGGGTTTCCATTGCCTGGGTGCGCGCCGCAATTCAGCGCCTGAGCGCGTGCGGCGGATATAGAAAAACGGGCTGAGCAGCATGGAAGCGGCACATACCAAAATAATCACGGCGTAATAGATTTTGTGCGTTTCCATATCGTTTCTCCGATTCAGACGGCCTGAAATGCTGACTGCAACGCATTTTCTCGTGAAGCGTTGTCTGTTTTTATCTTGCATCGAAATTGGGCATATTTGCCATGCCTCAATCCTGAGGTCTTTGCAAAAATATGCTACAATCGCGTCCGATTATAACATTCTATTTATAAAGGTTTTACGAATAATGATTTCTACCAACGGCATCAC
>NZ_JBQCWZ010000841.1:0-626 GCF_051956895.1 Neisseria sp. P0021.S006 | reverse complement strand
AGATAGTCCGGCTCGGCGCAGTTGCCAAAGCCGCGAACGATGGGTTCAAACCAATCGAACAAAGGCCAGTCGCGCAAGCGGAAGGTCCAAGGTGCGCCGCAAGAAGGGGCGGTGCCGGGCGGCAGGCTTTGCAGCCAAATTTGATAGGCGGCGACACCTGCGCCATAAACGGCCGGAGCGGCAATCAACAATGCCGAGAGCGAGCGGGCAAATTTGGAAGATTGAGAACTAAATGCCGTAACAATGGCCAACAGCCCGACAGCCAATACGCACAAGCGTTGCAGGATGCACAATACGCACGGGTTCATGCCCAAAACGTATTGGGAAATAAAGGAGCCGCAGGCAGCAAATATGGAGAGGACGACTAAAAATAAAACAGTCTTGCGGAAAAAGTTCATAACATAAAACCTTTCAGACGGCCTGGACGCAAAACAGCCGCTAAATAACGTTTACTTTAACACAAAACGCATATGCTTTTTTTGATTTGACGGTTTTTTGCGTATGTTTGTTGATGTTGCATAACCATAAATATGGAAACAAAAATGTGTTCCATATCGAAAAGGCCGTCTGAAATATTCAGACGGCCTTTATGGGAGAGACGTTTTATTTTTTCCCGTGAGATTTTT
>NZ_JBQCWZ010000840.1:0-627 GCF_051956895.1 Neisseria sp. P0021.S006 | reverse complement strand
GGTTACGGCAATACCGTTTTTCGCAGCCACTTCGGGATCAAGTGTGTAGTTGATGTATTTGTGGGCATTGACGATGTTTTTCGCATCGGCCGGAATCAGCCAAGATTCAATCCAGAAGCCCATGCCTTTCGGAGTCAACACTTCGATGCCGACATTGTTTTTCACTTCTTCAGAACGCGCTTTGGCCAAGTTCAAGTCGCCGCCGTTACCTGCCGCCAAGCAAATGTCGCCGCGCGCCAATTCGTCAATGATGGAAGGGCTGAAACGTTTTACATCAGGACGGATGGCTTTCAACACTTCTGCCGCCGCTTTCAAATCTTCAGGATTCGAGCCTTTAGGATCTTTACCCAAGTAGTTCAACAAGATTGGGAACATTTCGCTCGGGGTATCCCACAAAGCGATGCCGCAAGATTTCAGCTTGTTGGTGTATTCAGGTTTGAACAGCAAATCCCAGCCGTTTTCAGGCAATTTTCCGCCCAAAAGCTCCTTGCCTTTCGCGGTAATCGCCAAAGTGTTCACACCGGAGAAATAAGGAACGGCGTATTGATTGCCCGGGTCGGCGGTTTCCAACATCTTCAGCAATTCAGGGTCGATGTTTTTGTAGTTCGGAATCAGATCCTTATTGAT
>NZ_JBQCWZ010000839.1:0-627 GCF_051956895.1 Neisseria sp. P0021.S006 | reverse complement strand
ATCTTTATCTTTCCAAACCCTTATGGCGCAACCAAACCGCATCAACCACGAACCTATCTTTCTGCTTGCTTCCGCCCCGTGGCGCGAGAGCAGCTTGTGGGTGGAGGCTTTCAGCCGCCGTTATGGGCGGGTGGCTTTGTTGGCCAGAAGCGCGCGCAAACGGCAGAGCGAATTGCGCGGCGTGTTGGTACCGTTTGTGCCGGTGAGTGCGTCTTGGTATGGTTCGCAAGAGTTGAAGACCCTGCATCGTGCCGAATGGATAGGCGGGTGGCCGCAGCCGCAGGGCAGGGCTTTGTTCAGTGGATTGTATGTGAACGAGTTAATGCTGAAATTGACCGTCCGTGAAGACCCGTTGCCCGAGCTTTACGATGTTTTGGCGGAAACCATGAAAACCATCTGTTGCGAGGCCAACCACATAGCCGCTTTGCGCCGTTTTGAATGGTCGCTGTTGACACGTTTGGGTTTTGCCCCCGATTTGTTTCATGACGGCAACGGCAATGAAATCAATGGCGAAGAAACATATTGGCTCACGCCTGAAGAAGCTGTGGTTCCCCTGGCCGAGGCCGACCGTTTCCATGCGCTTAATAAGGGCGTTGCCGTATTGGGCGCGACTTTAATCGATTTGAG
>NZ_JBQCWZ010000838.1:0-628 GCF_051956895.1 Neisseria sp. P0021.S006 | reverse complement strand
GAAATGTCTTCGGTAAACTGGGGGCGTTGGCCGTGTTTGAGCATGGTAACGGCGTAGTCGTTCAGCTCGAGTTTGGGAAAATGTTGCACCAAGACATCGCAAGGCAGCAGCAGGGCATCGCGTTCGGCTTCGTCCAATTCTGCCAAGGCTTTGAGCGTGTGGCTTTGGGCAATGGTAAAGCCGGCGGTTTCAGTACGGCGCAGGGCGGTCAGGTGGGCGAATGTGCCGATGTGTTTGGCGATGTCTTCGCTGAGGGTGCGGATGTAAGTGCCTTTGCTGCAACGTACGTCTATCACGGCTTTGGGTGCATTAAACTCAGTGATATCAATGGAGTAAATGGTGATGTCGCGCGCTTTGCGTTCGATAACGATGCCTTTGCGCGCGTATTCGTACAGCGGTTTGCCTTCGTGTTTGAGGGCGGAAAACATCGGCGGCACTTGGCGGATATCGCCCGTTAAGGCTTGGCAGGCCGTCTGAAATTCGGACAATGAAATATCGGCGCGTGCGGTGGCAATGATTTCGCCTTCGGCGTCGCCTGTACTGCTGGCTTCGCCCAGTTTCAGCGTGGCCGTATAGGCTTTGTCGGCATCAATCAGATATTGGGCAAACTTGGTCGCTTCACCGAAAC
>NZ_JBQCWZ010000837.1:0-629 GCF_051956895.1 Neisseria sp. P0021.S006 | reverse complement strand
GAGTAGGGCAACGGCAACCATGAGTTTGTCGGCAACGGGGTCGAGGAATGCGCCAAAGTCGGAGGTTTGTTTCCAGCGACGTGCTAAAAAGCCGTCAAACCAGTCTGTAATAGCTGCAAGTGCAAAGATGATGGCGGCTGTCCAGTTGACGGTTTGTAGTTGAATCCATGTGTTCGGTAAATAGAATAGGATGGTGAACACGGGGATTAATAGGACGCGCATCCAGGTAAGTAAAATAGGTATGTTCCAAGGCATGGTTTGTGACCTTTTGGATGATGTGTCGGATTGTCCATTATAGCTTATTTGCTCACTGGGCTTTTTTGAGTGTTGTTTTTTTGCCGACAAGTAACGTGGGCAAAGGGCTTTGTTATTCGGGTTGTGAAGAAAGCCTGTTAAGGCCGTCTGAAAAATGGGTTGTTGAGGGGTGTAAATGTTTTTGGGCAGGTAAGTGGCTGCAAAATAGTGGGCAACGAGGTCGGCTTGCTGCTCGATATTGAGTTGGTTGAAGTGAGGCAAAGGTATGGGATAGGCGTAAGCTTCGCGTTTCCTATATCCGCCTTTGAGCATAATGAATAAACCGGACAACCAAACTTTGTGACCGCGCTGGTGTTGCCAGACGTGTGTAAGCT
>NZ_JBQCWZ010000836.1:0-629 GCF_051956895.1 Neisseria sp. P0021.S006 | reverse complement strand
TTGCTGCACCGGCTGCCCCGCGCGAACGCATCCGCTTCTTCCAACTTTGGCAACATCCGTTTGCACGGCGTACGCTGATGATGTGGCTGGTTTGGTTCGGCATCGTGTTTTCGTATTACGGCATTTTTACTTGGTTGCCCAAACTGCTGGTCGAGCAGGGCAATACCGTGGTCAAAACCTTTGAATATGTGCTGGTAATGATTGTTGCGCAACTGCCCGGCTATATTGCCGCCGCGGCTTTGGTGGAAAGAATCGGCCGCAAAGCAACGCTGGCAGGCTTTTTGGCCGCGTGCGCCGTGTGCGCATGGTTTTTCGGGCAAAGCACCACTGCTGCCGAAGTCATGATTTGGGGCAGCCTGATGTCCTTCTTCAACTTGGGCGCATGGGGCGTTTTGTACACCTACACCCCTGAGCTCTACCCCTTGCGCTTCCGTGCTTTCGCATCCGGCTGGGCAGGCGCCATCGGCCGCATCGGCGGCATACTCGCGCCCATAGTGGTGGCGGCGATGGTGGGCAACAGCGGCGGCTTCGGCAATATCTTTATGATGTTCGCGCTGGTTATGCTGCTGATTGTGGCGGTAATCTTGGTATTGGGTGAAGAAACCAAAGGCCGTACGCTGGAAGACATC
>NZ_JBQCWZ010000835.1:0-630 GCF_051956895.1 Neisseria sp. P0021.S006 | reverse complement strand
ATTCATTGCTCAAAGGCGGTACGGCAACGCGGAATGCCTGCGGAGCGACAATGCGGCGGAATGTCTGCATATAGGTCATACCGATGGAGAAACCAGCTTCCCATTGACCTTTAGGTACGGACAAAATTGCCGCGCGTATGGTTTCGGAAGCGTATGCACCAACGTTGAGCGAAAAACCGATGATGGCGGCAGGAATCGGGTCGATATAAATACCAACAGATGGCAGACCATAGAAGACCACTGCTAGTTGTATTAAAAGCGGTGTTCCACGAATGACAGAAATATAGAATTCAACCACTTTAAGTAGAATTTTTTGAAGAATTCCACCAGGTGGCATGATTCTTACCAAAGCAACGGCTACAGCAATAATCATACCGATAACGAAAGAAGCAATCGCCAGAGGAAGAGATACTATAAAGCCGGCTTTGACCATAGGCCAAAACGCGCTGATGAGCATATCAGCGCGTGTTTCCGTCATAAACGGCAGAGAGGCAAGGAAATTATTTAACACTGATGTCTTTTCCGAAGAATTGTTCGCCCAGTTTTTTCAGCGTACCGTCGGCCTTCAGTTCGTTCATGGCTGTGCTGAATTTGGCCAATGCCTCATCATTGCCTTTATTGACAATCAAG
>NZ_JBQCWZ010000834.1:0-630 GCF_051956895.1 Neisseria sp. P0021.S006 | reverse complement strand
TCATAAGTTACTGAGATACCGTGTTTTTTCTCAAACGCGGCAACCGTCTCGGGATCAACATATTCCGACCAGTTGTAAATGCTCAATACCTTTTGATTATCGGTTTGCGCCTTGTCGGCAGAGTTTTTGTCCGCTCCGCCGCAGCCGGCCAATGCCAGCGCAGTCAGTACGATGAGGGGCAGATGTTTGGCCATTATCATTCCTTGCGTATCCGGTTGAAAAGAGAAAGGCATTATAAAGCAGGCAAGCCGGGGCGGATAGGCTTCGTTGTTAAAAGATATCGACCTGCTTGAGGCCGTCTGAAAGACAGCTTGCCGCCAACTTAAAACCTTTCTGCCGATAGCTTGAAATATGGTTTTGCGGTAAGATAACGCCCATTCGTTTTTAATCTCAACGCGCCGTCCGGGCCGTCTGAAATCTTTGTACAAAATTTTATCGAGACATTATGAAAACCACCGAACTACGCCAAAAATTCCTGAAATTTTTCGAATCTAAAGGCCACACCATCGTCCGCTCTTCCTCGCTCGTGCCACACGACGACCCGACCCTGCTGTTTACCAACGCAGGCATGAACCAATTTAAAGACGTATTCCTCGGCTTTGACAAACGCCCCTACAACCGCGCCACTAC
>NZ_JBQCWZ010000833.1:0-631 GCF_051956895.1 Neisseria sp. P0021.S006 | reverse complement strand
CACTACGCGTGAGGAAAAAGAAGGCGCATTGAGCGGCAAACGGATTCCCGAAGTGCTGAAGAATGGAGGCTTGGAAGAAAAAATCGGCTTCAAGTTCACCAAGGCCGATACGCGTTTTATGGTTTGCGGCAATCCGGCAATGGTCAAAGACACTTTCCAAGCCCTGATGGATTTGGGCTACGCCATGCACCGCAACCGTATCCCCGGAGAAATCATGATGGAAAATGGTTTTTAACAGATAAATGGTCAAAGGCCGTCTGAAAGTTTCAGACGGCCTTCAATATTAAATATAGACCGAAAATCAGAGAAAATATGAATATCAAACAAATTATCCAAGCCCTGCCCAAAGCCGAGCTGCACGTCCATATCGAAGGGACGTTCGAGCCGGAATTAATGTTTGAAATCGCTAAGCGCAACCATATAGCGATTCCTTATGAAAATGTCGATGCGGTACGGCAGGCTTATGATTTTCACAATTTACAGTCGTTTTTGGATATTTATTATGCCAGTGCCGGCGTATTGTTGCACGAGGCGGATTTTTACGATTTGACCCGCGCGTATCTTGAGCGTTGCCGTGAAGACAATGTCGTGCATACGGAAATATTTTTCGATCCGCAAACCCATACTGCGC
>NZ_JBQCWZ010000832.1:0-631 GCF_051956895.1 Neisseria sp. P0021.S006 | reverse complement strand
GTATTTTTTCTGGTCATCGAGGCTGTTGGTATTAGTGGTGGTTTGAGTGCCCAAGTTGATCTTGTTGACATCGGTAACGACATTGCCGTTTGCCGCGATGCTTGCGCCGTAAGTGCTCAAATCGCCTTCGGAAATCAAACCGATATCACCGGCTGCGGAGATTTTGGTTTGATGGGCGGTAGAGTTTTTGGAAGATTTTGTAGCGATACCGGTTTTCAGGGCGGCAGTTTCATTTTTGAAGCTGACATAAGTCGAGCTGCTGTCGGTTTCGCTGTTGCTGCTCAATACGATTCCTTGTTGGGCGGCAATGCGAGCATCAGCAGCCGAGTTTAGTTCGGTCGCATCCAATTGAACTTTGCCTGTGGTGGCAATATTGACAGAGCCGGCATTGATTTTGGTTTGATGCAGGCTTTCGTCAGCAGAAGAGCTCAGGTTGTTGTTGTACCAAAGGCCTTTGCTTTGAGTATGGTCGGATTCTATGCGGTTGGTGGTTTTTACCGCGTTAGAATTGAAGTTGCCTGTGGCAGATGCGGTCAGCGCGCCGGCATTGATGTTGGCTGCGCTCAGGTTGAGGCTGCCGCTATTGTTCAAAGTCAATGACTCGGATGCATTGATATTGCTGGCGGTAAAG
>NZ_JBQCWZ010000831.1:0-632 GCF_051956895.1 Neisseria sp. P0021.S006 | reverse complement strand
GTTATATCTATTCTAAATCGGTTTCATAGTTCCAATAGTTAAAACCTTTCTGTATAGTTGTTTTAATAGTTAACAGCAAAAGGAAATAAAATGTCGATACAAGAAATTTATGAGAATCAAGAAACCGGCTACGAATATGCCTTCCGGCAAATCGTTTTATAAACCACTGACCATTTTGCAAAGGAAATCATCATGACTACCTCCAAATGCCCAGTTACCCACCTGACCATGAACAACGGCGCACCTGTTGCCGACAATCAAAACAGCCTGACCGCAGGCGCGCGCGGCCCGTTGCTGGCGCAGGATTTGTGGCTGAATGAAAAACTCGCCGACTTCGTGCGCGAAGTCATCCCCGAACGCCGTATGCACGCCAAAGGTTCGGGCGCGTTCGGTACGTTCACCGTGACACACGACATCACGAAATACACCCGCGCCAAAATCTTCAGCGAAGTCGGCAAAAAAACCGAGATGTTCGCCCGTTTCACCACCGTGGCAGGCGAGCGCGGCGCAGCCGATGCGGAACGCGACATCCGCGGCTTTGCGTTGAAGTTCTATACCGAAGAAGGCAACTGGGATATGGTCGGCAACAACACGCCCGTATTCTTCCTGCGCGACCCGCGTAAATTCCCCGA
>NZ_JBQCWZ010000830.1:0-632 GCF_051956895.1 Neisseria sp. P0021.S006 | reverse complement strand
GTGTTTATATAGGGCTTGGGTGTACTGAAGACCTAGTAAAAAGGAATGATATGGGGTGCCTAAAGCCATGGTGGGCAGTAGCTGGAATGGATAGGTAAAGGGTTTTTTATTGCAAAAAAATAAAAGGTATTCGGTTGAAAACAAGGCCGTCTGAAACCTTGCAATCAGGGTTCAGACGGCCTTTGGTGTGGGCATAAAAACTTTTATTTCACTTGCGCCCTATATTTTTCAGACGGCCTGTAAGCAGTATTTGGGAAAAATGAAAAAGGTTGGTTTTTGAAATGGCGAAATAGGGAAGAAGAGGGCTTAAGGGAGAGTCGGGCGTAAACCCAAAATGGGGACGAATAAAAGGGCGTGTATCGAAACACGCCCTTTTTAGAGATTCAGACGGCCTGTGATTCCGCCTGTTCGCTTTGGTTGAGGATTTTAATCAGTTTTTCGGCTTTTTCCGGGTCTTCGCAGCGCAGGATTTTGGCGGCATCGTTTTCGAGATGGCCAGTGTGGCTGTGCAGGATGATGTTTTTAACCGAAAGCAGGTTGTTGGGGTTCATGGAGAAGCGGCGCAAGCCCATGCCGAGCAACAGTCGGGTGAAGACGGTATCGCCGGCCATTTCGCCGCAGATGGATACGCT
>NZ_JBQCWZ010000829.1:0-633 GCF_051956895.1 Neisseria sp. P0021.S006 | reverse complement strand
TTATTAAGTAAGGTTAAATGCAAGCGGTTTTATCCGTGAGTTAAATATTAATCAATAAGATAGGATGGTATAACCATGAACGAAGATATTATCAAAGGAAAATGGGAGCAGCTTAAAGGTAAAGCCAAAGAAAAATGGGGCGAGTTGACAAACGACGATTTGGACATCATCGAAGGCAAGCGCGATCAGTTGGCTGGTAAAATCCAAGAGCGTTACGGTCGCACTAAAGATGAAGCTGAAAAAGAAATTGATGATTGGTTGAATAACTAAGACCGTTGAATTTCACCATAAACGGTCGTATCTCCCTCGACCGTTTTTATATTAAACCGAAAGGAAAAAATCATGCTTCATTATTCGATCGTTTTCTTTATCATCGCTATTATTGCAGC
Organism: Neisseria sp. P0021.S006; assembly: GCF_051956895.1. NCBI lineage: Bacteria > Pseudomonadati > Pseudomonadota > Betaproteobacteria > Neisseriales > Neisseriaceae > Neisseria > Neisseria sp. P0021.S006. The sequence continues at coordinate 244 of NZ_JBQCWZ010000829.1, read as the reverse complement.
TGTATTAGGTTTCGGTGGTATTGCAGGTAGTGCGGCAGGCATAGCCAAAATTTTATTTGCCGGTTTCTTGATCTTGTCGGTGATATCACTGATTTTTGGCAGGAAGAAGTAATACCTGTAGACCAATAAGGTTGTATCAAGCCACTATTCCGTCAAATAGGCCGTCTGAAAAATCAGGATAACTGGTTTTCAGACGGCCTTTGTTCTTATACTAGCGGTTTATTTTTTTACACACCCAGCAACA
>NZ_JBQCWZ010000828.1:0-635 GCF_051956895.1 Neisseria sp. P0021.S006 | reverse complement strand
ATCGTATGCAGGGCAAACAGCGGTACCAATACAATCACCGACCATGCCATGTAGCCGAAGAAGGAAGGCATCGGCACGCCGCGTTGTTCGGCAATGGCTTTGACCATGAAGTTCGGCGCATTACCGATATAAGTGAGCGCACCCATAAATACAGAGCCCATGGATACTGCCAGCAGCGAATGGAACAGGTGGCCTGTCATCAAGGCTTGGGCGTCGCCACCGGCCATATTGAAGAACACCAAATAAGTCGGCGCGTTATCCAAGAATGCCGACAAAATGCCGCTCATCCAGAAATACATCACATTAATCGGATTGCCTGCCGCGTCGTGAACCAAAGAAACAACGGAAGCCAATGCGCCTGTTTCGCCGGCTTTCAAAATCGCTAAAACAGGCGAAATGGTAATGAAAATACCCAAAAACAGTTTACCCACTTCGGCAATCGGCTCAAAGTTGAACTCATTGCCTGCGCGTACCTGTTTGGGCGTAATAATCCAAGATACGGCGGTCAAAGCCAGCAAAATGCCATCGCGCATCAGGTTTTGCAAGGCATAATGGCTGCCCAAGATTTCAAAGCCCGGATGATTTGGTTTCCACAAACCGGACAGCAAAACCGCGCCGACTACACCGGCCAGTAA
>NZ_JBQCWZ010000827.1:0-635 GCF_051956895.1 Neisseria sp. P0021.S006 | reverse complement strand
ACCGAAGATGATAGGTGGTTTAACGCAGCGTGAGCCGTAGCTTTGTACCCAGCCGTATTGGGTGAACGCAAAACCGCTCAACAATTCGCCGAAGTATTCAACCATGTCGTTACGCTCGGCTTCGCCGTGTACCAGTACGTCCAAGTCCAGTTTTTCTTGCTCTTCAACCACCAAAGCGATTTCTTTTTTCATCGCGGCTTCGTAATCGGCAGCAGACAGTTCGCCTTTTTTGAAGGCTGCACGTGCTTGGCGGATTTCGGTAGTTTGTGGGAAAGAACCGATGTTGGTAGTCGGCAGCAGAGGCAGGTTCAACCATGCTTGTTGCGCTTTGATACGGTCGGCAAATGGAGATTTGCGTTGGTCTGCGTTGGCAGGCAAATCGGCCAGGCGTTTGGCAACGTCTGCACGGTGGATTTCACTGCTGTTGGCACGGGAGTCGGCAGCAGCTTGGCTGGCGGCGAGTTCTTCGGCAACAGAATCACGACCTTCGTTTAATGCAGCTTTCAGAACGCGCAATTCTTGAGTTTTTTGCAGGGTGAATGCCAACCAAGAGTACAGATCAGGTTTATTGGCTTTCAGTTTTTCTTCAACTGACAAGTCAAATGGAGTGTGCAGCAGAGAGCAAGAGCTGGAGA
>NZ_JBQCWZ010000826.1:0-636 GCF_051956895.1 Neisseria sp. P0021.S006 | reverse complement strand
GTGGATTACCCCGTCTTGGCACGAAGCGCCCAACGGCAACGCCGTCAACCTGCAACTCGACCCGGGCCTTGCCTTCGGCACAGGCAGCCATCCGACCACCCGCCTCTGCCTCAAATGGCTGGACACGCAGCTCAAAGGCGGCGAAAGCGTATTGGACTACGGCTGCGGCTCAGGCATTTTGGCCATTGCCGCCCTCAAACTCGGCGCAGGCTCGGCCATCGGCGTAGATATTGACGAACAAGCCATCCGCGCCAGCAAAGACAATGCCGCGCAAAACAACGTCGATGCGCAGTTCTACCTGCCGGACGGCTTGCCGCAAGGCCAATTTGATGTCGTTGTCGCCAACATTCTGGCAAACCCGTTGCGTATGCTCGGCGAAATGCTTGCCGCGCGTACCAAACAAGGCGGCCGCATTGTTTTATCCGGCCTTTTGGACGAACAAGTCGAAGAACTCAGCGGCATTTACAGCCAATGGTTTGACATCGATCCTGCCGAAATCGAAGAAGGCTGGGCGCGATTGAGCGGCGTCAAACGCTAAACCTGTTTTCCGATACAAAGGCCGTCTGAAATTTAATCTTTCAGACGGCCTTTTTGCACTTAAAACGCTGAATATTCCAGCAAAATCAGGTATAATTG
>NZ_JBQCWZ010000825.1:0-636 GCF_051956895.1 Neisseria sp. P0021.S006 | reverse complement strand
CTTGCCGACACCACCAACCCCATCATTCACACCTTTCAGCAAAGCTTTGCCGATTGCGGCCTGCCCGTTCCCGAAGCCGACCAAATCCGCCCGCTCATCGGATACAGCCTCTCCGGCATCATTCGCCGCCTTGCCCACAACGTCAGCGAACACATTCAGGAAACCCTGATTGAGACCTATGCCGCGCACTACCTCAATCCCAACAACCACAACATGACTCTGTTCCCCGAAGCCCTGCCCTGCCTGCAACGCTTGAAACAACAAGGCTATTGGCTTGCCATCGCCACCGGCAAAGGCCGAAGCGGCTTGGACAAAGCCATCGCACAAACCGACACTCAAGACTTTTGGCTGGAAACCGCCTGCGCCAGCGAATATCCGTCCAAACCCGCGCCCGATATGGTACTTGCCCTCTGTGACCGACTGGGTATTGAACCGGAAGAGGCCGTCGTCGTCGGTGACACCACCCACGACCTAGAAATGGCCGCCAACGCCAAAATCCGCGCCATCGCCGTCACCACCGGCGCACATACTGCCAAACAGCTTTCCTCCATGCCCCATGTTGCCATGCTCAATAGCTTGGCCGAATTGCCCGATGTATTGGAAACCATATAAAAGGCTATACAACATCTATATGAA
>NZ_JBQCWZ010000824.1:0-636 GCF_051956895.1 Neisseria sp. P0021.S006 | reverse complement strand
GGGCGCATACACCTGTGTCAATGCTAGGGAAAATATTCAGCACTTTGCGTTTGCCTGCATAGTCAGCCAATGATTTCTCAGATAGGTCTGCTGCTACCAATGTGAAATCAGGTGCAACTTGGCCGATGGCAGGCAAATTGCCGTTTGTAGAAATAGGTGAGCCTTGGAAAGTAACTTGAGCCATGATTCAGTCCTCGTGTCAGGGGAAAATAGGATGGTTAGAAGTTTAGTAATGACGGCGACGGAAATAGAACATGCCTTCGCTGTCAATTTCTAAAATATAGCGGCCGTTTTGTACGGCGGCATAACCGCTTTTGCCTTCGGTATAAGGCTGCAAAGCAGCGTGTGAAATCAGATAGTCGGTCAGTTTGCCGCCGTCTTGGGCAATATTGTCCACCATTTTTGCAAAGGCTGTGTGGCAGACTCCGTTGGCTGACCAGCCGGCTGAAACGCCTTTTTCATTTTTTTCCATGCATTGGCCGCTGATGACTTCTAAGTCGGTAGGGTGCTTACCAATCAGATTGATGACGCCACCTTCTATGCCGTTAATCGGATAGGTACGTTGTTTTTTACCTTCTTTCGTTTCGCCGTCTTGAGCTGTACCTAAATCCAAACCGGTTATGGCTTGTTCATCAA
>NZ_JBQCWZ010000823.1:0-638 GCF_051956895.1 Neisseria sp. P0021.S006 | reverse complement strand
CCCATGGTAATCACGACAATCACGACAAACGAGCCAAAGTCCGGCTGACCCATAATCAAAACCAAACCGACCGCCACCAACATAATCGGCAGAATCAAGGTCTTAAACTTGCGGAAGCGTTCCTTTACCCTTACCCAAGCTTCACTTTTAAAAGGGCTGCACACCAAATCGCCAATACCGGTAAACAAAGACGACCAACCCAAAGAATCCAAATCACGCAACATTTCTTCACGACGCGTAAACAGGCTGGACAAATACAAGACCGTCGCCAATTTGAAAAATTCGGTCGGTTGCAAGTTGAGCGGCCCGATATGAATCCAGCGCGTCGCGCCGTTAATTTCGCGGCCGACAAACAAAACCAGCAACAACAGCAAACCCGAAACAGCAAAATAAAACGGAATAATCCGCCGCCAGAAACTCATCTTCAGCAGGAAAAGCGGCAAGCATATGGCCACCGTAAACAGGATAAACATTGCCTGCTTAGACACAAAAGAAAACTGGCTGCCCCCTTCCGATGCCGCATACGCAATAGAAGCCGAATAAATCATAATCAGGCTGAAGACCGTCATTAAGACGACCATCCACAAGAGAGAAACATCAAACTTCCGACCATCGCGCGCAATCGGCCGGTCAAGCAT
>NZ_JBQCWZ010000822.1:0-639 GCF_051956895.1 Neisseria sp. P0021.S006 | reverse complement strand
GATGTGGGCTCGGCTGCGTAAGGGGTGGTGCAGCCAGAGTGCCAAGAGGCGGCTGCCCATGTGGGTGGCGCAGCCGTCGAGTATGGAAAACAGGGTTGGTGATTTTTTACCGGAGAGGGTTTGCGTGATTTCGAGATTGCGGCGCGTGGCGGCGTCCATGCCGATATATTGGCTGTCGGTTTCGAGCGAAATGCCGTCGAGGTGTTGCGGCATCAGGTTTTGCGTCAGGCGGATGTAGTTCAACAGCGCGCCCGCCGCACCGACGGCGGCTTCGTGTTCCTTGCCGTCCAAACCGAAGCCATGCAAGTCTTGGCAGCCGAAGTATTCGGTCAACAATTTCGCGCCGGCGTCGGCGGCAAACTGCCACGAGTTCAGGCGCGTAATGTTGGCGGAGGTCGTCTGAAAACCGTCAGGCAGGCTTTTGCCTTCGGGCAACAGGATTTCCGCCGCCTGCAAACGCGCCAGCTCGTCGGCAAGTTTGTCCGCCGTCGTCAGCTTGGTTTTGAATTCGCCGCTTTGCAAAGATGCCCACGCGATGGCGATGTGTTTTTTATCCGCGTTCACCGCCGCGATGCGGTTGGTTTCCTTGTCTTCCAAAAACGCCGCGTCGGTCAGCGTGCCGGGCGTCACGATGCGCAC
>NZ_JBQCWZ010000821.1:0-640 GCF_051956895.1 Neisseria sp. P0021.S006 | reverse complement strand
TTGTTGTATTGATATACAAAATATGCAGGCCGTCTGAAACCGAAATACTTGGTTTCAGACGGCCTGTTGTTATTTTTCAAATGATTTTTGAAGAAAAAGAGGCGTATCGGGTATAATAATCAAAGAATTCGAAACGGATTGTCAGGATTGGCAAGCCGTCTCATCATTGTCGTATTTCAAAACCTTACTGATATTTTTTCAATCATCTGTTGCTATGTATCGGAACTTTTTCTGATGTTGGCACTGGCGAAATATTCCTTCAGCCATTTACTTTCAGGAAGCTGCTTATGTTAGTGTGTAATCCTTATGAAGTTGTGATCCATGGTACGACCAGCAAAGGCAAGATTTTCCGACCAAGCGACTGGGCGGAGCGCCTGTGCGGTATTTTGTCTTCCTTCACCAAAGACAACCGCCTTTCCTATTCGAATTGGGTGCGCCCGATTTTGGTGGACAATGTCCGTTGTGTGGCAGTCGATAAAAAACTGGAAGAAGACAATCCGCAAATGTTCCGTTTTTTGATGGATTTTGCAGCGGATAACGATTTGCGCGTGATTGACTGCAAAGCCTTACTCAAAGAGCAGGAAAGCAAGCAGCAGGGCGAAGTGCCGGTCGAGCGCGTTTTGTTGGCGCAGGCGATTGA
>NZ_JBQCWZ010000820.1:0-641 GCF_051956895.1 Neisseria sp. P0021.S006 | reverse complement strand
CAATAAATGCACATTATCAATATCGACTGCTTACCTGATACCGCGCAATTAACTATTGCAGAACTTGAGACAAGCCAAGCAAAAGGACGGCGCGGAATCACTCGCTTGAGTAGCAGCCAAATCAGACGACTGGAGGCAGCAGGACAATTCCCGCAATCACGCCAAATCACAGGCACGCGCAGCCGCTTTTATGTAGCAGGAGAAGTGAAGAAATGGCTTACAGAACAGGCAAGCTAATGAAAGGAGAACAGGAGTTTTCGTAACAGTACGCGCCCGCGCGCGCGATTGTAACTCAAGACCTGATTTTTAAAAAATAAGACCGCCTGAACGGACATTCAGACGGTAGAAAGAAGAGTAGATTATGAAACTTGATTGTATCAATAACAAGCCCAAAACGCCAAGCCAAAGAGAGCGCATTTTAGCCCGATTGAGAAAAGGGAGCGTTACATCATGGGAGCTGGCACAGATGGGCATACTTGGCTATAACTCACGCATTATGGAACTTCGCAGAGCGGGGCATGAAATCATAACCGTGATGGAAGAAGTGCAAAACCAATTCGGGGCGACCGTGAAACGCGGGCGGTTTTCTTTGCTGGTGTCGGGAAAGAGTAAGCATAACGCCATCTAACCCCGTAAAAAAC
>NZ_JBQCWZ010000819.1:0-642 GCF_051956895.1 Neisseria sp. P0021.S006 | reverse complement strand
GCGCGATAATGATGATTTCGGCGTAGAGGATGAAATCTGTGCGGACCGCGCCTTTTACTTTTGTTTTTTCGTCTGTGACTTCATGCTCGGCATCGTGTCCGTCTTCGTGTTCATTGCGGTGCAGAAATTTGTGCAACAGTTTTTCCACGCCTTCAAAACACAAATACACACCGCCGATCATCAGCAAGGGCGTAATCAGCGCAGGCAGGAAAGCGGAAAGCAACAGTGCAAGTGGCACCAGAATCAGCTTATTGACCAGAGAGCCTTTTGCCACCGCCCAAATAATCGGCAATTCGCGCTCGGCAGATACGCCGGTTACCTGATTGGCGTTGAGCGCCAAATCGTCACCGACCACGCCGGCGGTTTTTTTGGCGGCGACTTTGGTCATCATCGCTACGTCGTCCAAAACGGCAGTAATGTCGTCCAAAAGCGTAAAGAGAGAGGCGAAGGCCATAATGTTATCCGGATAAAATCAAATAAACGCGCGATTATATATGAAAATTCAGTTGCTTGAATGTTTTTCAGACTGCCGTTGACGGAAATTAACCAAAGGCCGTCTGAAAATGCTATTTCGGCGTATAACGTCCCGCCATGGCTTTATACACCATATTTTCGTATTTTAAGGCTTCATAGCGTTGGTTC
>NZ_JBQCWZ010000818.1:0-643 GCF_051956895.1 Neisseria sp. P0021.S006 | reverse complement strand
ATCTATATGAATGATGGTGTATTTAGAAATAAATTAGCCATTCAAGATCCACTTAAATTAGAAAAGGTCGAAAGAGACATTTCTGCTATTTCCGCCCAAAATCTGCTTTTGCAACCCATTACAGGCAATTTCGATTTGGCGCATTTACAGACCATTCATCGCGAACTGTTTGGTAATGTTTATGATTGGGCAGGAGAAATCCGGCGAATTGATATTTCCAAAGGTAATACCCGATTTGCCAATTTTGCTTTTATCGAAAACGAAAGCCGTACACTTTTGGAGAAGCTGCAAAGCGAAAACTATTTGCGGGGGTTGGATAAAGATAAATTCGCCGAGCGTGTGGCCTATTATTTGGGCGAGTTGAACGTCCTACATCCTTTTCGTGAAGGAAACGGCAGAACATTGCGCCTGTTTATGACGCAATTGGCAATAAAAAACGGTTTGCAGATACATTGGCAAAATATCTCTGCAGAACAAATGATTCAAGCCTGTATTCAGGCATACCATGTCGATAGCAGCTTATTGGCACGCCTAATTTTAGAAAATTTAGAACAATCGTCTTTTTCAGACGACTAAAACATCAACAAACCACGATATTTTAAGCAAGCGTAGGTTGGGGTTGGAAACCCAACGAGTCTATTAA
>NZ_JBQCWZ010000817.1:0-581 GCF_051956895.1 Neisseria sp. P0021.S006 | reverse complement strand
AGATATGTATAATAGACAGATTCAATATGGTTAAAAACTTAATTTCGAGTTTTTATTCGGTTTTCTGGATTGAGAATGCGAATAAATTTTAGGCCGTCTGAATCTATGTTTTCAGACGGCCTGAAGGTTTTTTCAAGGTTAAGGCTTACCGCTGGCAGGGCTGACGGTGAGGATTTCGTAGCCGGTTTCGGTAACCAAAACTTCGTGTTCCCATTGGGCGGAGAGGGAGCGGTCTTTGGTGACCACTGTCCAACCGTCGTTCAGGATACGCAGATGGCGTTTGCCTTGGTTGATCATCGGCTCGATGGTGAAAATCATGCCCGGTTTGAGGACGAGGCCCTCACCTTTGCGGCCGTAGTGGACCACTTGCGGCGCTTCGTGGAAACCGCGGCCGATGCCGTGTCCGCAGAATTCCTGTACTACGGAGTAGCCGGCATTTTCGGCAACCTGTTGGCAGGCATAGCCGACATCGCCGAGGGTAGCGCCGGGTTTGACCGCTTCGATACCTGCCATCATGGAGGCGTGGGTCACGTCGATCAGGCGTTGGGCAATCGGGGAGACTTTGCCGACGGTAAACATAC
>NZ_JBQCWZ010000816.1:0-644 GCF_051956895.1 Neisseria sp. P0021.S006 | reverse complement strand
ACAACAACACCACCACCACCAACAACAACCACAACAAAACCAAACCCCCCAACACCAACACCACCACCACCACCACCAAAAACCAAACCCCCAACACCAACAACAACCCCAACACCCACACCCCCCCAAACACCACCCCCAACGCCCCACACCAAACCAACACCACAACCAACCACACCACCCACACCCCCCACCAAAACAACAACAACCACCCCACCCAAACCCACACCCACAACCACACCCCCAACACCAACAACACAAACACCCCAACCACCAACACCAACCACCCCCACCACGCCCCCAACACCAACACCAACCACAACCCCAACACAAACACCAACGCCCCACCACCCCAACCAACCACACACCAACAACACACCACCCCACAACACAACCCCCACCAACCCCACCCACAACCACCCCACCCACCACAACACCACAAAAACCCACAACACCACCAAACCACACCCACCCCACCAACACAACCCACAACACACCACCACCAACGCCAACAACAAACACAACACAAAACCCACAAACCACCCAAAAAAAAACCACCCAGACCTAACCACCCACAACCACAACCCCAACGAACAAACCAACACCCACACCACCAACCCCACCACCCCCCCAAACAACACAAA
>NZ_JBQCWZ010000815.1:0-644 GCF_051956895.1 Neisseria sp. P0021.S006 | reverse complement strand
CACTTGATCGAATTGCTGGCAGGCTTCCTTCTTACTGCGATTCTCGCCTATATCCTCGAATCACGCGCCGGAGCCGTACATGCCCAAGATTGGGAGTTTTATGCGACCGTTGTCTGCCTCTACTTGATTTTTGCTTTCCCATGCTTCGTATGGCGTTACTTTTGGAATGAGCGGAATAGAGAGTAGGATTTGAATGAGGAAAAGGCCGTCTGAAAGATGAACTGCACCCAAAAAGTTGGACATCCCCCCTCCAACTCACAAGGTGCAGTTTTTTTTATGAGCAAATATACATTACACTTCAAATACCAAGCCGTACTCCACTACCTGCATATACGCAGCCAACAACGTACCGCAGACCACTACGGCATTTCCCGAACCCACCTGAGACGATGGATACGCGCCTATCAAGAAGGCGGTATCGGCGCACTCGAACATCCCCAATCCAAAACCATGCCCCAACACCGCAAAAACCCCTTCATCGCCGACAAACCCGACCACGAAAAAACACAGGCAGAGCTTATCGAAGAGTTGTGCTATATGCGCGCAAAGGTTGCCTACCTAAAGGAGTTAAAAGCCCTCAGCCAAAAGCAGACCGAAAAGGACAAAGCCAAACCGTCCAAACACTGAGGGCGCAACACGCGCTC
>NZ_JBQCWZ010000814.1:0-644 GCF_051956895.1 Neisseria sp. P0021.S006 | reverse complement strand
GCCTAAATGAGACGGTATAATGTCCGCTTAATATCTATTTAATATGCCAAACTGTTTACTTTGAAAGAAACAGTGTCCACTCATATTCAAATCCATAAATAATGATGAAAAAAACGCTACTTAGCTTAATTTTTGCTGCCCTCCTGAATACTCCAGCCCTTGCGGCAGACCCGGTTGCATCCGCACCTGCCGTACAAAGCGAGGCTCAAACGCAGCCACTGCTGCACAGTATCAACAGCCCGACAACGCCGCCGGAAATTGCGGCGACTGCCTATATTGTTACCGACCTGCACAGCAAGCAAACCTTGGCATCCAACAATGCCGACACGCCTATCGAGCCTGCCGCGTTGACGCAAATGATGACCGCCTACCTTGCCTTTAAAGCACTGGAAAACGGTACGCTTCAAGCAGATCAGATGCTGACAGTTTCAAACGTCGGCTGGAAAGTCGAAGGTTCACGCATGTTCCTTGATCCGAAAGTTCCTGTCAGTGTCAGCGATTTGATTAAGGGTACAACCATCCAGTCGGCCAACGATGCCGCCATTACCCTTGCCGAAGCCATTGGCAACGACTCTATCGACGAATTTGTCAAACAAATGAACGAAGAAGCCAAACGCTTGGGCATGAAGCATACCCACTTCAAC
>NZ_JBQCWZ010000813.1:0-644 GCF_051956895.1 Neisseria sp. P0021.S006 | reverse complement strand
ATGCTACAATATCCGCCTTATCGTACCATCGGAAAGAAGACATCATGTTTACAGGCATCGTACAAGGCATGGGCAAAATTACAGACATCGCCCAACCTTCGCCCGACTTTCGTACCCACACTGTCGAGCTGCCCCCCGAAATCGCCGACAATCTGCAAACTGGCGCCTCTGTCGCCAACAACGGCTGCTGCCTGACCATTACCCGAATCGACGGCAACAAAGTCAGCTTTGATTTGATGGACGAAACCTTACGCAAAACCAATCTCGGCAGCTTGAAAGTCGGCGACAGTGTTAATTTGGAACGCGCGGCGCGGTTTGGTGACGAAATCGGTGGTCATGTGATGAGCGGCCATGTGATGGCGGTTACCCGAATTTCACGTATCGAATCCAGCGAGTTCAACCGTACAGTTTGGTTTGAGCTGCCGGAAAATCTTAAGCCCTACATCCTGACCAAAGGCTTTGTCGGTTTGGACGGTTGCAGCCTGACCATAGGCGAAGTCAGCGACAGCGAATTTTGCGTACACCTGATTCCGGAGACTTTGGAGCGTACCCTGTTTGGCAGCCGCAAAGAAGGCGACCTCATCAATATTGAAATTGATCCGCAAACCCAAGCCGTTGTCGATACCGTGATGCGAGTATTGGCA
>NZ_JBQCWZ010000812.1:0-646 GCF_051956895.1 Neisseria sp. P0021.S006 | reverse complement strand
TCCTTATAGTATTCGCGCAGCTCGCCCTCGCCAAACTTGAACGGGAAAGGCATCGGACAAGGAAAATCTTCCGTATCCATCGCAGACACGATCAGGTTGTAGCCGCCGGGGTTGGTGTGTTCCTTCATATTGGCAATCACATCAGGAACATAACGCGGCATCAGGAACATAAACACTACGGTCGCCACCATATAATCGAAGTTTTCCTGAATATTGGCGGCGTTGAGGTCGTATTCAAACGCGCGAACATTCAACTCTTCAATACGCGCCAGCTCTTCCACGTTTTGAACCGCATGGGGATTATTATCGACAGCGGTAACGTCAAAACCTTTCAAACCCAGATACAGCGCATTGCGCCCCTGGCCGCAGCCCATATCCAAAACCTTGCCGACAGGCACGATGCCTTCGGCGGCGCGGACGGCCGAATGTGTCGCGCTCATGCCGTATTTCTTATTGAAATAGTCCGCCGCCTCGCAGTAAAACGACAGTTGGATTTCCGTGTCTTGCGTTTGCGGCGCAATAAAGTGCCATGCTTGCGGATGGATAATCCAATCGCCGCTCTCAGGCGTCAGCTCATGCGTGGCCGTAACATTGCCCGCCTCGTCCAATTCATTGAAGTTCAGACGGCCTTGGAGGACATTGAGGC
>NZ_JBQCWZ010000811.1:0-647 GCF_051956895.1 Neisseria sp. P0021.S006 | reverse complement strand
ATGCTGTTGATTTCGTCACGCTCTTCAAAGGTTTTATCCAATTCCATACGGCCGATGACAGAGCGCAAAGTTGTCTGCGCAAGCTGGGTAATCGCCATGATGTAGTTGCTGGAACCATATGAAGCGAGTTTAGGATCGGTAACTTGGAAGTAGATGATGCCGTCCACAGTCAGCTGAGTGTTGTCGCGGGTAATGCAGACTTGGCTGGGAACATCCAAAGGAACTTCTTTCAGCGAATGACGATAGGCGACGCGGTCGATAAATGGGATAAGGATGTTCAGACCTGCAGTCAGTGCTTTGTGAAAACGGCCTAATCGTTCGACCACATAAACTTCCTGTTGCGGTACAACGATAAAGGATTTGAAACCAAAAACAACAACGACGATGAGTATGAGGACGGGGAGACTGAGCAGAAATTCCATAATGTTTCCTTATGATGATGGTTGGGAGAGTGTGCGGATAATCAGAAGATTGCCGTTTTTGGCGGTAATGACTGCGCTTGAGGCCGTCTGAAAAGTATCTTGGGGCCGTTCGGCTTGTGCCTGCCAATGTGTGCCGCGGTAGGCGACTTCGTAAATATTGTCATGTAGGTGGCGTAGGATGCGGACGTTTTGCCCAATATCCAAATCATCGTTGAGCGCTTGGTG
>NZ_JBQCWZ010000810.1:0-647 GCF_051956895.1 Neisseria sp. P0021.S006 | reverse complement strand
GCCTTATACCAAAACGAAAAACGCTTGATTACGCCGCTGGTGTTGTCCAGCGTGACGCTTTTCTTTGTCGGTATGGCGTTTGCCTATTTTTTGGTATTTCCCGTTATTTTCAAATTCTTGGCCGGGGTAACCCCTGTCGGCGTCAATATGGCGACCGATATCGACAAATACCTGTCCTTTATTTTGGGCATGTTTGTTGCATTCGGTACGACGTTTGAAGTTCCCGTCGTTGTGGTGTTACTTGCAAAAATGGGCATTGTTTCGACTGAACAGCTTAAGAATGCGCGTCCGTATGTGATTGTCGGTGCGTTTGTCGTGGCTGCAATCATCACGCCGCCTGACGTAATTTCTCAAACCCTGCTTGCTGTTCCGCTGATTCTGCTCTACGAAGCAGGCATTTGGTTCAGCCGCTTTATCAAAGCGAAAACGCAGCAGGAAGATGAAGATACACCGCAACCACCGGCAGAAGTTTAAGAATCAATGCCGTCTGAAGAATTTTTCAGACGGCCTTTGTATCATCGCACTTCAGTTTTTAAGAAAAAGTATGATGGATGTTTGGGGAGTCGTAAAACATTACTGCCCAGATTCTTTTGATTCGGCTAAAATTTTTGACCGAGGATTTTGCCGAAATCGAAGCAGTAATGTGT
>NZ_JBQCWZ010000809.1:0-647 GCF_051956895.1 Neisseria sp. P0021.S006 | reverse complement strand
GAAATGGCCGCTGCGCGCACGGCTGATTTGTTCGTTCAGCCATTTATGCAGGGCGGCAGGGTTGCGGCTTTGGCTGTCTTCTTCGGCCAAAAGCTCCAGAATTTGATAGTAGTTGGTCAGGCTACGCTCGTTGCCGCCTTTGAGCAGGCGTGTTTCGATGTCATGTAGGGCGGCAAACTGCTGCACGGCGGCAAAAATGCCGCCTTTCCGCCATTTTTCCATGGCTTGGGCAGACGACTCCAGCCATTTCAGCAGCTGGTGTTCGTTGTGGTTGAGTTCGTAAATCTCTTTGGCGGTATAGCCGAACAAAACGCCGGTCAAGACAAAGCGCAGCCAGTCGGTTTGCCTTGGGTTGAGCCAAAAGCCGATCAGCGCGGACAGAGAGTCTGCCTCGGCGGAATCGAAAACGGACTGGCGCGACAGCAACACGCTTTGGATACGGCGCTGTTTCAGTTTCCCTGCAATCATCGCCGCTTCGTTGTTGGTGCGCACCAAGACGGCAATGTCGCCGGATTCCAACGCGCGGCCTTTGAAATTCAGACGGCCTTCGGCCGCTTCATTGAGCGCAAAGGCAATTTCATCGGCGCAATATTCGGCGGCTCGGCTGCGCAAAATCTCTTTGCCGGTTTGATCGTCCGTATTGAGCC
>NZ_JBQCWZ010000808.1:0-647 GCF_051956895.1 Neisseria sp. P0021.S006 | reverse complement strand
TAATTGCGCTTCCCCATTTTTCTCTAGGCTGGCTCGAAGTAGAAATACCAACAACACCGAAGCCAATGCGTTCACAACCGCTACCGAACCTGACAAAGCTTGACCGCTCTCATATTGCAATAACGCCACCAAATACTGCAAAGAAGGATGGTTGATATTCAGTAAAACCGTATCAGGCAGCCCCGCCATAATATCCGCCTGCGCTTCATATTCAAACCGTGCACAGAAAAGATGCAAAGCCGCATCGCCTCCTGCATGACTTTGCTTGACTTTAAATGCGCCTTTTTCACTCGTCAGCACATTAACACCAAGATTTTCACAACTGCTATCGCTGCTCAAAGTATGCCCTACACTACGCGGGAAAAAAATGACATCCCCCGCACTCAGCAGCCTTGCCTCTTGCTCCCCATCAATTCGGATATAACCCGAACCGGCAGTTACGATATGCACCAAACCATGCGCACGCTTGGGCTCATGCCGCACATACCACTTCCCCCGAAAAAGACATTGAACATCCACGCTGCCTTTTACCTGCGCCAATTCGACCAGCCTATCCAAAATATCCATAGTGTTTTTTACCAATAAATGAGATGTTTTGACGATTTTATTCTTCCAATTATTGCAATAATACACACACTAAACACAAA
>NZ_JBQCWZ010000807.1:0-647 GCF_051956895.1 Neisseria sp. P0021.S006 | reverse complement strand
CTCCCCAGCCGTTTCAGACGGCCTTTAGTATTTGGCGTTAACCAATTTGCCGTTTTGGAATACTTGTTGCTGCATCACCGTGCCGTTGTAAGCGTAAGTGGTTAACGAGCCGTTACTTGGCGTGGCACGGAACTGCATCAGTTGGTTGCGGCTGAGGACGTAGGGGTCCGTGCGTTTTTGGCTGTTGTCGCTGTAAAAGTCTTGCACGACATATTCGTTGTTGCGTTTGCTGATCAGTTGGCGATGGAAACCGCCTTTGACTGCGCTGTTGCTGGGTGTGCCGTGTGCATCAAAATAGGTCACAATTTGTTCTTCTGAGATACGGATGCCGTCTGAATCCGTGCCTTTGGTGGTTTTGGTTTTATCCAAGCCGACAGGAATGTTGATGGATGTACCCAGGCCGACGTGGCGGCCGATGCTGGTGCCGACGCCTAAACCGACGGAAACGCCGGGCGTGCCGACTGTACATGCGCTGAGTGAAGCGGCCAAAAGGGCAGGTAAGAGAACTTTTTTCATAATGTGTATCCTTGTAATAAGAAATGTTTGTAATGTGGGAAGTATAGTATTTTTGCGGGGGGGCTGGTGTTAGTATTGGTAAAAGGGCGCAAGGCCGTCTGAAAAACAAGATAGAAACGAATATATCATTC
>NZ_JBQCWZ010000806.1:0-604 GCF_051956895.1 Neisseria sp. P0021.S006 | reverse complement strand
CCCGTAACCTGGCCGATCGGCATGGGCAAAAATTTCAAAGGCGTGTACCACATCCTGAACGACGAAATCTATCTCTTCGACGCAGGTGGCGAGCGTCTGCCGCACGAGTTCGACATCATCAAAGGTATCGACAATCCTGAATTGGAACAACGCTTTCCGCTTGAAATCCAGCAGCTGCGAGACGAAATCGAATTGGTACAGGCTGCTTCCAACGAATTTAATCTCGAAGAATTCCTCGCCGGCGAACTCACGCCCGTGTTCTTCGGCTCTGCGATTAACAACTTCGGTATTCAGGAAATCCTCAATTCATTGATTGAATGGGCGCCCGCGCCGAAACCGCGCGACGCGACCGTGCGCATGGTCGAGCCGGACGAGCCGAAATTCTCCGGATTTATCTTCAAAATCCAAGCCAATATGGACCCGAAACACCGCGACCGCATCGCCTTCTTGCGCGTCTGCTCCGGCAAGTTCGAGCGCGGCATGAAGATGAAACACCTGCGTATCAACCGCGAAATCGCCGCCTCCAGCGTGGTAACCTTCATGTCGCACGACCGCGAGCTGGTGGAAGAAGCCTACGCCGGCGACATGTCTCTTCTACACATCT
>NZ_JBQCWZ010000805.1:0-650 GCF_051956895.1 Neisseria sp. P0021.S006 | reverse complement strand
GGCATTTATCAACTGGTTCGGCATCATGGCATTCGGTTTGATTGCCGTCTTCCTGTGGCTGGGCTTTTTCGCCATGAACTACGGCTGGCCTGCCAAACTGGCCGAACGCGCCGCCTATTTCAGCCCGTATTACATCCCCGACATTGACCCGATTCCGATGACCGTCGCCCTGCTGTTTACCCCGTTATGGCTCTGGGCGATTACGCGTAAAAACATCCGTGGCCGCCAAGCCGTAACCAACTGGGCAGCCGGCGTTACCTTGGCCTGGGCCTTGCTGATGACCCTGTTTTTACCGTGGCTCAACGCCGCCAAAAGCCATGCACCGGTCGTACACCAAATGGAAGCCGCGCTTTCTTCCGAATTGAAACAGAAACTTTCAGACGGCCTCGAATGTATCAGCATCGACGGCCAAGACCAGCGCACACGAATCGCATGGACACAATATAGCCATATTAAAACCACGACCGACAACCCGTCCTGCCGCTACCGCCTCATCCGCCAAGCCGCCAATGTCGGTGCACCTTCGGGTTGGCAAACCTTGTGGCAAGGCGCAAGACCGCGCAACAAAGCCGAGACTTTCCTATTGCTGGAAAAAACTGCGGCGCAGTAAATCACACCAGCCTCAAAACTGAATATACCCAGTTCAACAA
>NZ_JBQCWZ010000804.1:0-651 GCF_051956895.1 Neisseria sp. P0021.S006 | reverse complement strand
ACGAAAGGCTGGTCAGTAATACCCAATTCATCGTATTTGGCTTGAATTTTCGCCAATACGCGTTCTACCGCGCCTGCCAACGCATCTTCGCCTTCACGCTCTTGGAAATCCAAACCGCTGATTTTTTCAAAATAAGGATTGATTTGCCATTCGTCGATGTCAATCAACTTGGCAAAGTCGGCAGCAACTTGGTTGTACGCGCCGAAATGTTCGGTTTTACGGCGAGTCGTCCAGCCGCCGTGCAATGGAGGCAAAACGGTTTGACTGATATCTTTAAGGATTTCAGGAACACCCCCTGACAAGTCATTGTTCAACAAAACAACGCAAGGCGAGAAACCGTCTGCGAGATGTACACGCTCACGGGTACGCAATAAAGGCTCAAGCAAAATTTTGTCGCCCAATGCGGTTTCAAACTCGGTTGGCTCAGTCACTTCTGGATTCAAGCTGCCCAAGCGCACTTCGTATCCTGCCGAACGCAAAATCTCGCTGAGGGCGTAAACATTTTGCAGATAGAATGTGTTACGCGTGTGGTTTTCAGGAATAATCAATACGGATTTGGCCGTTTCACAGGCGCGCTGTACCGCATCCTGCGCGGCAACCGCCGCCAGCGGGATAAAGTTGGGATTCAAATTATTGAAGCCGCCTGGAAAC
>NZ_JBQCWZ010000803.1:0-651 GCF_051956895.1 Neisseria sp. P0021.S006 | reverse complement strand
CTACACCAACCGCTCGCCCTATCCGACCTTACATCTTATTCGTGAAGACAGTATTGCCAAAGCGGCTGAAGCATTTCCCAATGCCTCGGCAATTTTCGACCGCAATATCGCGCTGCTGGAAAAAATGGGACATGAGGGCTGGGATAAATTAGACATTCCGCGTTGTCCATTTCCGCATCACAAGCCGTCTGAAAACAAATAATTGGTGACGGGAATATGGTTCGCTATTTATTGATTTTTTGCGGCGCATTGTCTCTTGTCTTGGGCATTATCGGCATTTTCCTGCCATTACTGCCGACTACGCCTTTCATTTTATTGACCGCCGCCTGCTGGGCAAAGGCTTCGCCGCGCTTTCACAATTGGCTGTATCATCACCGCCATTTCGGCCCCATCATACAAAACTGGGAAAACAACGGCGCCGTGCCACGCAAGGCAAAGTTCTTCGCTATCGGCATGATGGCCCTTTCTTGCCTGTTTATGTTTTGGCAATTTCCAGAACGCTGGTGGATTGGTGCCGTATCATCAGTCTTCTGTAGCTGCGTGGCGGTGTGGATGTGGTTACGGCCGGAAGCATAAAATAAAACAGGTGGGCATTTTCGCTTACCTGTTTCTTTATTTTCATACCCAATTTATCCATCAAAACAATCAGTA
>NZ_JBQCWZ010000802.1:0-652 GCF_051956895.1 Neisseria sp. P0021.S006 | reverse complement strand
ATCTTTATGCTGCGCCATACCGGCATCTCCGGCCTTTTACTCGCTGGCGCAGCCGTCCGCAGCGGACAAAATATTTCCCTCTATCAAATGCTGTGGCCGATTCGCTATACTGCCGCCGCGGTTTTCCTGCTCAGCCCCGGCTTTATTTCAACCGCCGTCGCCCTGCTCTTGCTGATTCCGTTTAAAGGCAACGCGGCCGTTTCTTCTACTCAGTCTTTCCAAAGCCGCCAGACTTACAGCTCCGCCAAAGAGGATGAAGACATTATTGAAGGCGAATACACGGTTACGCGCACCAGCAAAGCCGACAAACCGCAAGACTATATCGAACACAAACCCGATTGACGACTTCCTTCATAAAAGGCCGTCTGAAATAGGAATACCTCAAAAGTGTTTCATATTTCAGACGGCCTTAGTCATTTCCTGGCTTTGAAAATGTAAATATCGGTTTGTAATTCGGTTATTCCGCATAAATCATTTAAAATAAGCAGTTATTTTGATTCTAAAAACGACACGGTATCCAATGAACGTTCAAGGTTTTTTCCCTCTCTCCCTCAGCTTGATTACCGCCGCTGTTTTATCGGCGTGCGCCACCCAAAACACACCGACTGCTTCGAAAACCGAAACCGTCGTTCAGCCTAAATCCACTTCTATT
>NZ_JBQCWZ010000801.1:0-653 GCF_051956895.1 Neisseria sp. P0021.S006 | reverse complement strand
TCTCTGTCCATACGGCAGATCAGGATGTCCGGTTGCAAACCGATGCTCAACATTTCTTTAACGGTATGCTGGGTCGGTTTGGTTTTAATTTCACCGGCGGCGGCAATGTAAGGAACATAGCTCAGGTGGGCAAACAATGTATTATTGCGGCCAAGCTGGCTGCGCATTTGGCGGATGGCTTCCAAGAAAGGCAACGATTCGATATCGCCGACTGTACCGCCGATTTCAACAATCGCCACATCATAACCAGCCGCGCCTTCATGGATACGGCGTTTGATTTCATCGGTAATGTGCGGAATCACTTGTACGGTACCGCCCAAATAGTCGCCGCGACGCTCTTTAGCAATCACGTTTTCATAGACTTGGCCGGTACTGAAGCTGTTGCGGCGGGTCATGGTGGCGTTGATGAAACGCTCGTAATGACCGAGGTCGAGGTCGGTTTCCGCGCCGTCATCGGTCACGAATACTTCGCCGTGTTGAAACGGGCTCATGGTACCCGGGTCAACGTTGATATACGGGTCGAGCTTAAGCATGGTCACGTTCAAGCCACGCGACTCGAGAATAGTAGCAATAGAAGCGGCGGCGATACCTTTACCCAAAGAAGATACAACGCCGCCGGTTACGAAAATAAATTTAGTCATGATGTGATACCC
>NZ_JBQCWZ010000800.1:0-653 GCF_051956895.1 Neisseria sp. P0021.S006 | reverse complement strand
CAACGCGCTCAAGCTGATACCGCCACCGAAGAGCATCAATACACCCCAGTCGGTATTGCGAGCAACTTCTTTCCATTGCGCCACGCCGAATACGACGACGGCAACGGCGGCAATCAGGGCGATAACGGTATCGGGGTTGGAAATGCCAAATGCGGCTTTGATTTTGGAGCTGAATACCCAAGCGATGGCGGCTGCCAAGAAAATCAACAGCGCGATAACGCGGTGCAAAGTCCAAGGGATAGATTCGGCTTTAACTTCCACGCGCTCGTTCAAATTAGGTTTGAGGATGACGTACATGGAGAACAGCATCAGCGGCAGAATCAACAGCATCATCGGCAGGCCGAGCTTCATCCAGCCGACGAAGTCCAAGTTTAGCGCTTTGGCGGCAATCATGTTCGGCGGAGAACCGACCACGGTGCCCAAGCCGCCGATACTGGCGCAGTAGGCGATACCGAGCAGGACGAAAACGTAGGTTTTGCGTTCTTTTTCTTGGTCGAGGTGGCTCATCATACCCATTGCCAAAGGCAGCATCATCGCGGCAGTTGCAGTGTTACTGATCCACATAGACAGGAAGGCGGTAACGGCAAACAGCATCAACACGGCAACTTTCATATTGCCACGGGACAGGCGCAACAGGCTGACAGCGATTTTAC
>NZ_JBQCWZ010000799.1:0-654 GCF_051956895.1 Neisseria sp. P0021.S006 | reverse complement strand
GGCTTGTGTTATATTATCGTTTGATTTTCGCCTCAAAAGCCGTGCGTATGCCCAAACTCCACCAAATTATCGAACGCCATTGGCAATCCCCCAATCCGTTTTTGTCTTTGCTGCTGAAACCCTTATCCAAGCTGTTTGCCAAAATTGCGGCGAAACGGCGCGATGATTTTGTTTCAGGCCGTCTGAAAAGCGAAAAATTGCCAGTGCCTGTGGTGGTGGTCGGCAATATCCATGCAGGCGGAACAGGGAAAACGCCGATAGTCGCCGCGCTGGTGTCGGATTTGCAGGAAAAGGGCATTAAGGTCGGCATCATCAGCCGAGGTTACGGGCGCAAGAGCAAGGCGGTTCATGTATTGAATACAGCTAGCAGTGCGGCAGATGCAGGCGACGAGCCTTTATTGCTGTTTCGCCAAACCGGTGCGCCGACGGCGGTAGGTAGCAGCCGCGCAGAAGCAGGCAGGGCATTGCTTGCGGCGCATCCGGAGCTTGAATTGATTGTGACCGACGACGGCTTGCAACATTATGCCTTGCAACGCGATATGGAAATTGCCGTATTCCCGGCGGCAGATACAGGACGTACCAATTTGGATTTACTGCCCAACGGCAGCTTGCGCGAACCTTTGTCTCGGTTGGCTTCCGTTGATGCGGTCGTCG
>NZ_JBQCWZ010000798.1:0-654 GCF_051956895.1 Neisseria sp. P0021.S006 | reverse complement strand
TTCTTCCTGTATTTACATCAAAATATGATCTAAATTTGATTCCGTCAAAGGTTTCTGAGAATTGAATGACATTTTTTCTTTCCGATATTGATTTAGTTCTTTCATTTTGAGCAATTTTAGAGGCTTTTGAATATCCTTGTGAAGCAGCTTTTTGAGCCATTTGAAGTATTTTATCATCAGAAAATTTTTTAGGATCATAAACAGTTTTTATACTTGAAATTTCCTTAAATCCACCATCAGGTTTACCTGTCCTGTCTAGTGTAGGAATCTCATATTTAATTCGGGTAATGCCTTCAATATCAGTTTGGGTTTCAGATTTTACGCGTCCTCCTCGTGAATTTAGTTCTGCCATAAAATTGGTGCGGTTATGGGCTCCTTTAATGCCCTGTTTTTGACTAAAACCATCAGCATTTGCCAGATGTCTTTTTAGGTTTGTATCGAAACTGATGCCTTCCGGGTATTTGACATTAGTAATAGGTGTATTTTGTTTTACAAACCCTCTTGGTATTGGAATGAATCTAGGATTAACTCCTGGATATAAACGCTCCCAATATAAAAGGCCGTCTGAAAATCAGATTTTCAGACGGCCTTTGGTTTTCTCTATTTTCTTATTGCAGACTTGTCAGGTCTGTTTGTATGCGTTATGCCCAAAAG
>NZ_JBQCWZ010000797.1:0-654 GCF_051956895.1 Neisseria sp. P0021.S006 | reverse complement strand
ACTATGTGCCGCGACTTTAATGTCTTTTTCGTGATGCTTTTCGTGAACCGAACGGACACTCAAATTACACAACAAACCGACAATCAACAAACCTGCCATAATGTACATGGTAATGCTATAAGCCTCAGCAGCCGGAACGCCACTTTCAATTTGACTTTGGCGGATATAGTTGACCAACACCGGGCCAATAACAGCCGCAGTTGACCATGCCAGCAAAATCCTGCCGTGGATTGCACCGACTTGATAAGTGCCGAACAAATCCTTCAGATACGCCGGAATCGCTGCAAAACCGCCGCCATACATGGAAATGATGACGCAGAATCCAATAACAAACAAAGCCTTGTTCCCGCTCTCGCCAATCGACGGAATGGCAAAATACAACAGCGAGCCGAGCACAAAGAAAATAGTATAAGTATTTTTACGGCCAATTTTGTCGGACACGCTGGACCACAAAAAGCGCCCCCCCATATTAAACAGACTCAACAGGCTCACAAAACCTGCCGCCGCACCCGCACCAATGGCAGCCTGTTTACCGACAGAAGTTTCAGAAAACAGCTCCTGAATCATGACAGAAGCCTGACCCAAAACGCCGATACCCGCCGTCACGTTCAGACACAACACCCAAAACAAGAGCCAGAATTGCGGCGTTTTCAT
>NZ_JBQCWZ010000796.1:0-655 GCF_051956895.1 Neisseria sp. P0021.S006 | reverse complement strand
AACCACATCCATCCCCACCGACCTCACCAAAACACCCCCAGAACACCCCACCAACACAACCAACAGCACCACCCCACACCGCCAAACCAACACCACCAACCCGAGCCCAACCAAACTCCCGAACAAACACCTGGACGACGAAGACCAACGCCTGCACTCAGACAACCCAACCAAACCCAACAACAAAACAAACAACGCCCCCACACAGACAAAACCCAACAAAACAAAAAAAACCACCAAAAAACACCCTACCAAACACACCAAAACCAAACCAACAACCTCCCCCAAAACCACACACAACCCACCCAAACACCCCAACACAAAACACAAAACAAACCCACACCACCCCACCAAACCACCCCCCACCAAAAACCCCACCAACACCACAAACCCCCAAACCCCACACAACAAAAACAAAACCCACACCAAACCCACCCACCACCCCAACAACACCAAAACACCCCCCCACACCCCCAACAACCCCCCCAAACAAAACCCCCCACACCACAACACCAGAACGAACCACCAACAAACCCGCCCCAACACAACCAACCGACAACAAAGGCACAGCCGCCATTTTCTCCGGAACCTGTCCATCTAACACACCCGGTACACGGCCGGCCAATACAGCCAGACTGTTGCGGATTTTCTCATT
>NZ_JBQCWZ010000795.1:0-656 GCF_051956895.1 Neisseria sp. P0021.S006 | reverse complement strand
TAACCGATGATGGCAAATTGCGGCGTGTCTCGGTGTTTTTTGGGCCTATCCGCCCACGCACACGACACGGCGGCGGCGAGGATGGTGTCGGCGAGGGCGGAAAGTTGGTCGGAGAGGGATTCTACCGTCCACAGTCCGGCGAGGTCTTGGACGGCGAGGCGGAAGACTTGGGCGTGCTGGAAGCGGCGCAGGGTGTCCATTTGCGCTTCGGTGTCGCCGCCGCAGGCTTTGATGTCGTCTGAAAGGGCGGCGGCAAGGGCTTGCCAGTCGAACGCGGTATCCAAAAGCTGCGCGCTGATGAGTTCGTCCAGCAGAATTGGGTATTTGCTCAGATACGCCGCCACCCATGAGCTTTGGCTCATAATCTGCGCCAGTTGCGCCAGGGTTTGCGGATGTTCGTTGAGGAAGGCGAGATAGGCGGAGCGGCGGCTGATGTTTTCGAGGAAGTCAAACAGCCGCATTAATGTATCGGTCGGGTTGGGTTGCTCGGCCGCTGCCTGCACGAACAGCGGCACAATCGCGTCGAAACGCGGCTGGGCGTGTGCGGAAAGGTGGCGGTATTTATGGCCGTACCGGATTTGGTCTAGCCTTGCGGCGATGGTTTCGGCATCAAACCCATATTCTTTCAGACGGCCTAGCCGCTCTTCTTCGTCGGG
>NZ_JBQCWZ010000794.1:0-657 GCF_051956895.1 Neisseria sp. P0021.S006 | reverse complement strand
CCCCCTTCGTCGGCAGCGTCAGATATGTATAATAGACAGTTGCTGCTCTGTCTTTATGTTTATACGGCCTTGATACGCGAAAAGGCCTACCCTGCGCTGCGCTTTGCAACGCGCGTATTGGTTCGGCTGCGTCATTGGATTATGGTGGATGTGTTTTTCATTTCCACTTTGGTGGCATATATCAAGCTCTCGTCCGTTGCCACAGTAGAGTTCGGCTCAGCGTTTTATCTGATGTTTCCGTTGTCGGTCATGCTGATTCGGACTTCGGTATCGATTCCGCAGCATTGGGTTTATTATAAGATTCACCGTTTAACCGGCGGCCATGCGGTTCAGACGGCCACTGAAGACAAAATCTGTTGCAGCCGTTGCCTGTATTTCCGCGATAAAGACGAGCAGCCTTGCGGCGTATGCGGTGCGGACTTATACCGTCGCCGCCCGAAAAGCCTGAGCATTTCGCTGGCGTTTTTAGTCGCGGCGTTTATCCTGTATTTCCCTGCCAACATCCTGCCGATTATGATTTCGTCAAATCCGACGGCTTTGGAGATCAATACGATTTTCAACGGCATTGTTTATATGTGGGACGACGGCGACCGATTGATTGCCGTGATTATCTTTAGTGCCAGTATTATGGTGCCGGTTTTGAAGATTATTGCGATG
>NZ_JBQCWZ010000793.1:0-658 GCF_051956895.1 Neisseria sp. P0021.S006 | reverse complement strand
ACGATGCAGCGGTCGAGCGCTGCGGCCAATGCTTGGGCAAATTTGTTCATGGAGTTGGCAAAGAGATGATTTGGCATGATTTTACACGATTCGCCGCTTTTCCGCACGGATGTGTGCCGGGGCGGTTTGATGGTACAATGTCGGTCGAGCGCCGTCAGGTTTGAACATGACGGCTTTTGATTGTTTATCGGCTTGAGGGACGCAAGAAACAATGAGCCAAAATAAAAAAGTTGCCGGTGTAGCCTTTTTATTTTGTTTCACTGCGGATGAGGCGTATTTTCGGGCTGTTTTTTGAAAGTATGGAATGAAACCTGATTTGCTCAAACAGCAGGCGCATCGAGCGATTCAAAAGCGTCTGGGCTATGAGTTCCGCAATATGGAGCTGCTTCAGCAGGCTTTGACCCACCGCAGCTACAATGCCAAACACAATGAGCGTTTTGAATTTGTCGGCGATTCGATTTTGAACTATTCCGTGGCGCGGATGTTGTTTGACGCGTTTCCGAAATTGTCGGAAGGCGAGTTGTCGCGGATGCGTGCGGCTTTGGTGAATGAAGGCGTGTTGGCTGAAATTGCGTTGGAAATGAATGTCGGCGACGGTTTGTATTTGGGTGCCGGCGAGTTGAAGAGCGGCGGTTTCAGACGGCCTTCGATTTTGGCC
>NZ_JBQCWZ010000792.1:0-659 GCF_051956895.1 Neisseria sp. P0021.S006 | reverse complement strand
ATACAGGCCGTCTGAAAGCGTTTTACAACATAATTCAACAGCTTGTCGCCGAAGACAAACTCTTGGCATACCACGACCGCAGCGACGGCGGCTTGTTTGCCGCTTTGGTAGAAATGGCATTTGCTGCACGTTGCGGCTTGAATGTGGATTTGACCTCGCTGGTTGCCAACCAAGCC
This sequence comes from Neisseria sp. P0021.S006, assembly GCF_051956895.1. NCBI lineage: Bacteria > Pseudomonadati > Pseudomonadota > Betaproteobacteria > Neisseriales > Neisseriaceae > Neisseria > Neisseria sp. P0021.S006. Next base: position 483 of record NZ_JBQCWZ010000792.1, on the reverse strand, counting down.
GATGTCAACGAAGCAAGCATCCGTGCATTGTTCAATGAAGAGCTGGGCGCAGTGATTCAAATTGCCAAACAAGATGTTGCAGCCGTAGAAGCCTTGTTTAAAGAAGCTGATTTGGCACTGCATGCTGTTGCGACCATCGGTACTGACGAGAAAATCGTTATCCGCAATCAGGCAGGCATCGTACTGGAACAAAACCGCGCCGACCTGCAACGCGTATGGCAGGAAACCAGCCACGCCATCCAACGCCTGCGCGACAATCCTGCCTGCGCCGACAGCGAGTTCGCACTGATTGGCGACAACGACCGCAGCGCATTGTTTGCCGACGTGAAGTTTGATGTAAACGAAGACATCGCCGCGCCGTTTATCAACAGCTGCGCGAAACCCAAAATCGCCATCCTGCGCGAACAGGGCGTGAACGGGCAAATCGAAATGGCCGCCGCCTTCACCCGCGCCGGATTCGATGCCTACGACGTGCATATGTCC
>NZ_JBQCWZ010000791.1:0-659 GCF_051956895.1 Neisseria sp. P0021.S006 | reverse complement strand
GGCGTTTAGCAATTTTCTCAGCGGCAAAGCTCAACATATCCGCATGGATACCATGTTGCTCAAGTGAGATAATTTCCTTTTCGGGCAACGACTTGACGTGTTTTTTAGGCAACACTTTATGCAGCCATTTTTTTAACATAAGCAGCTCTTTTCACAATAAAAAAGGCCGTCTGAAACTTGTCCGGCTTAAGCCTTTGCACAATATCCTGCCGTAGAAAGAACAAAACATTGAGCAAAGGCTTCAGACAGCCTAAAAAAGACGTGCCATTATACCTTATGGAAGTTCGATTAATTAGCGTATTGACAAAAAATATCGGCTATAATGACGGTCTGACAACGATTCAGGCAAGACATCATGTACCACTACAAATCCGAAGCTACCCAATTCCTCGACAAACTCATGGAAGACAATCCCGAAATGGAAGCGCAACGCCTCGAAAACCGCCATTTGCTGTGGGATGTTACCCTCAATCCGGCCGAACAGGCTGAATTTGAAGCGGCCAAAGTCAACAAAAAACCTTACACCTATTATCAAGACTAACCCATATCGGTATGACGACCAACACCCACAATACCGATCCGGCGTTACAGCAGTACCTCAACAGCATCGGTCAATCTGAACATCCCGTTTTGACCGCATTGCGCGAGCGTACCCAATC
>NZ_JBQCWZ010000790.1:0-660 GCF_051956895.1 Neisseria sp. P0021.S006 | reverse complement strand
ATATGAAGGTTGAAGCTACCCTGCATAATTTTTATATCTTCTGCTTTGGAAGCAAAAAGGCTGCTTGAAAATAAAAGGTCTATATTTCAGACGGCCTTTGCTTTATAGCAAACTCGAAATTTAAGCCACGAAATCCAAACCTATATCCAACGAATGGCTGCTGTGGGTCAGATAGCCGAGGGCGATGCCGTCCACGCCGGTTTGCGCCACGCGCTTCAGTCGGTCGAAGCCGATGCCGCCCGATGCTTCGCAATAGACGGTGTGGGGGTGGGCAGTTTGCGTGTGGCAGCGGTTTGCCGCTTTTTTCAGGGTTTCGTCGTCCATGTTGTCCAGCAAAATCCGTTCTGCGCCCGCCACGATAGCTTTGTCCAGTTGTGCCAACGTGTCCACTTCGATTTCCACGCAGGTCAACGGTCCGACTGCTTGCTTTGCCTGCTGCACGGCTTGGGCGATGCTGTCACAATAGGCAAGATGGTTGTCTTTGATGAGGATGGCGTCGTCCAAGCCCATGCGGTGGTTTACGCCGCCACCTGCTCTGACGGCGTATTTTTGCAGGACGCGAAGCAGTGGGATGGTTTTGCGGCTGCACACGATGTCCACATTGTAACCGGCAACTTCGGCTACTGCGCGAGCGGTAGCGGTGGCGATGCCGCTTAAGTG
>NZ_JBQCWZ010000789.1:0-661 GCF_051956895.1 Neisseria sp. P0021.S006 | reverse complement strand
ATTTTCAACTTTCAAAATCATTCAAACCGATCATGCCGTCTGAAATTTCAGACGGCCTAAGTTTAATGTGTCATCACCTGTTGCAGGAATTGTTTGGCACGCTCGTGTTTCGGATTGGTAAAAAACTCTTCCGGCGTTTCATCTTCCAGAATCTGGCCTTTATCGACAAAAATCACACGGTCGGCGACTTCGCGCGCAAAACCCATTTCATGGGTTACGCACATCATGGTCATACCGCTTTCCGCCAAGTCTTTCATCACTTTTAATACTTCGCCGACCATTTCAGGGTCAAGCGCAGAAGTCGGCTCGTCAAACAACATCACGCGCGGCTCCATCGCCAAACCGCGTGCAATCGCCACACGCTGCTGCTGACCGCCGGAAAGCTGGCCGGGCAGCGCGTCTTTTTTATGCGCCAAGCCGACGCGTTCCAAAAGCTCCATTGCTTTCTTTTCCGCCTCTTCACGGCTTTGGTTTTTTACTTTCATCGGAGAAAGAATAATGTTCTCCAAGACAGTCAAATGCGGATACAGATTGAAGCCTTGGAACACAAAGCCCACTTCTTCACGCACCTCGTTCAAATCGGTTTTCGGATCGGCAACATTGATGCCGTCCACCCAAATCTCGCCGCTTTCAATGCGCTCGAGTTGGTTTACCGTACGAA
>NZ_JBQCWZ010000788.1:0-662 GCF_051956895.1 Neisseria sp. P0021.S006 | reverse complement strand
GTCTATTGGTTGAACATGCTCAAAAAGGTGAGCGCGTGGTGAGGTTGAAAGGCGGCGATTCTTTTGTGTTCGGGCGCGGCGGGGAGGAAGTGCAAACCCTGCATCAGGCCGGAATTGCTTACCGCATTGTGCCGGGCATTACTGCCGCGCTTGGTGCCACTGCTTATGCCGGTATTCCGTTAACCCATCGCGATTGCGCCCAAAGTGCTTTATTTGTGACCGGCCACAGCAAACACGAGGGCAGTCAGCCCGATTGGCAGACTTTGGCTTTAAGCCGCCAAACGTTGGTAATCTATATGGGGACGCTTAAAGCGACCGAGATTGCGGAAAAACTGATGGCTTATGGCAGACAGCCTTCTACACCCGTTGCCGTGATTTCCAATGGGACTTTACCGAATCAGACCGTGCGGACAGGCAGTCTGAAAGATTTAGGCTTGTTGGCCGCCGAAGCGGAGCGTCCGGCTTTAATGGTAATTGGCGAAGTGGTTGCCCTGCGCAATGAGATGAAATGGTTCGGAGAAGGTATCGAATATTTCGAAGAAGCCGCGTAAAGAGAATGGATTAAATCAGGCCGTCTGAATATTGGTTTCAGACGGCCTTGCCTTATTTAAAAGCTTGGCAATATTGCTGATAACGTTCTGCCAGTCCGTATAGAATGAGTG
>NZ_JBQCWZ010000787.1:0-662 GCF_051956895.1 Neisseria sp. P0021.S006 | reverse complement strand
ATGTTGGGCGATGCACCCGAGCCGGATTTGTTTATCCGAACCGGCGGCGAGACGCGCATCAGTAATTTCCTGCTGTGGCAGATGGCGTACGCGGAATTGTATTTTACGGATACGCTGTGGCCTGATTTTAATGAGAAATCGCTGAACGAGGCGATTGTTTCGTTCCAAAAACGGGAGCGCCGCTTCGGGCGGACTTCCGAACAGCTGCCGCTTGAGCAGCAACGGGGTTGAGAATTATGTTGAAACAACGGATTTTAACGGCGCTGTGGCTCTTGCCGCTGATGCTGGTCATGCTGTTTTATGCACCTATGTGGTTGTGGGCGGCGTTTTGTGGCCTGATTGCTATGTTGGTTTTGTGGGAATATGCCCGCATGAGCGGCTTGGACAAGCTGAAAATCAATCATTATTTAGCGTCAACGCTGGTGTTCGGCGTGATTGCCTATGCCGGCGGTTGGCAGCTGCCTGATTTGGTTTGGTGTGTCGTATTGGCGTTTTGGCTGATTGTCATGCCTTGGTGGCTGAAAGCGAAATGGAAGTTAAACGGCGGCTGGCAGGCTTACACTGTCGGTTGGTTGTTGGTGATGCCGTTTTGGTTCGCACTGGTTTACCTGCGCCCTCAGCCTGAAGACGCGCTGTCTTTATTGGCGATGATGGGCTTGGTG
>NZ_JBQCWZ010000786.1:0-663 GCF_051956895.1 Neisseria sp. P0021.S006 | reverse complement strand
CAGATAATCAGTTCAAAGATTCCGATCAAATTAATAATCTGTAAATAATATTACCTACGAAACCAAATGCTTTTGCATTAACGGCATTTGCTTCGTTATTAAATAAACCCAGCCTCAATAAACAAAATTCGACCTGCAAGATATATCCCTATCCATTTGTCACCATTTTCAGACGGCCTTTTGTCAAGACCGGAAAAAACAGGTAAATCCGTTTTTCGATTAAAAGCAATATTATTATGATTCATGCCTTCGGCAACACCCCACCCTTTACGAGGAAAAACAAATGAAAAAATATTTTGCAGAATTTTTCGGCACTTTCTGGCTGGTATTCGGCGGCTGCGGCAGCGCAGTTTTGGCAGCAACCTATCCTGAACTTGGCATTGGCTTTGCCGGTGTCGCTTTAGCATTCGGTTTGACCGTACTGACCATGGCTTACGCCGTTGGCCACATTTCCGGCGGCCACTTCAACCCTGCCGTTTCCGTCGGCCTTTTCATCGGCGGCCGTTTTAACGGTAAAGACCTGTTGCCTTACATCGTATCCCAAGTGATCGGTGCGATTGCCGCTGCGGGCGTTCTGTATCTGATTGCTTCCGGTAAAACCGGTTTTGATGCTGTTGCTTCCGGCTTTGCCAGCAACGGTTTCGGCGAACACTCTCCTAACGG
>NZ_JBQCWZ010000785.1:0-664 GCF_051956895.1 Neisseria sp. P0021.S006 | reverse complement strand
GACAGACAGAATATCAAGTCGTGGCAGATTTTGTGGGCACGCTTCGCGAAAAAACAGCCTGCCGCACATTTATCGTCCATGCACGCAATGCTTGGCTGGACGGTTTATCCCCGAAAGAAAACCGCGAAATCCCGCCACTCAAATATGAATACGTCTACCGCTTGAAACAAGAGTTCCCCGACTTGGAAATTTTAATTAACGGCGGCATCACCAACAACGAAGAAATCGCCGAACATCTGAAATTTGTCGATGGGGTCATGATCGGGCGCGAGGCTTATCATAATCCAATGCTGATGCGCAATTGGGATGTACTGTTTTATAACGACGCACACGAACCAATCCAATACGCAGATTTAGCAGCTTGGCTATATGCATACAGCCGCGAACAAATCGCCTCAGGACGTGGCACTATCCTACGCCACATCGTCCGCCATGCACTAGGCTTGATGCACGGCCTAAAAAATGCCCGCACTTGGCGCCGTATGCTCTCAGATGCCGCCTTGCTGAAAGACAACGACGGCAGCCTGATTCTAGACGCATGGAAAGAAGTCGAACGCGCAAATATTTGGGATTAATGGCATATCGTGCGAATAAATAAAAGGCCGTCTGAAACATCAAATGATGTTTCAGACGGCCTTTTACATTGCAACAGACTGCTAAAGAT
>NZ_JBQCWZ010000784.1:0-664 GCF_051956895.1 Neisseria sp. P0021.S006 | reverse complement strand
CCTGTGGGTAAGGTTAAGAGCAGCGGTGCAGAACTTGAATTGGCTGGCGAATTGTCGGAAAACTGGCGTATTTTTGTTGGCTACACATATAACAAAAGTAAGTATAAAAATGCTGCAGAAGTCAATGCGGAGCGGTTGGAGAAAAACACGACTGCCGACCCATATAACTTCAGTAACTTCACGCCGGTACATATGTTCCGCCTCGGTACAAGCTACCGCTTGCCTCAAACTAAGTTGACCTTGGGTGGTGGAATATCCGCGCAAAGTCGCACAAGTAGCCTTTACAATATTCGCCAAGGAGGCTACGGACTTATAGATGGCTTTGTTCAATATGACTTTCACAAACACGGCAGAATCAGCCTGATCGGAACGAACCTGGCTGACAGGACGTATTTTGAAAACAACTACAACCGTACGCGAGGTCAAAACAATTTCTATGGCGAACCGCGGACAGTCAAATTGAAATTGGATTGGCATTTCTAGAGCGAATGGATCATTATTTGGTATGTGAACATGATTGGCCAAATTCCTGATAAAAGTATGGATTGAACATCCTTCTTTTTTGAAAGCTGTTTTCTAACAATGGCTGAAGTTGATTCGATAGCCGGCGTATTTTCAAATATTCATTTGTTTCAAGTATTCAGCTTTGAAGGCCGGCTGAAAC
>NZ_JBQCWZ010000783.1:0-665 GCF_051956895.1 Neisseria sp. P0021.S006 | reverse complement strand
GCTCCGTAGGCAAAGCCAACGTTTTGGAAACCACCGAACTGTGGCGCGAAATCTTTTAAGAAATCGGCAAAGAATACCCTGATGTCGAGCTTTCCCATATGTACGTCGACAACGCCGCCATGCAGTTGGTACGCGCGCCCAAACAATTTGACGTGATTGCTACCGGCAACATCTTCGGCGATATCCTCTCTGACGAAGCCTCCATGCTGACCGGCTCCATCGGTATGCTGCCTTCCGCTTCTTTGGACGAAAACGGCAAAGGCCTGTACGAACCGTCTCACGGCTCTGCTCCTGACATTGCCGGTCAAAACAAAGCCAATCCGCTGGCAACCGTTTTGTCCCTCGCTATGTTGTTGCGCTACAGCCTGAACGACGAAGCACGCGCGCAACAAGTCGAAAACGCCGTACAAAAAGTACTGCAACAAGGCTTGCGTACCGGCGATATTTACGAAGAAGGTACCAAACTGGTTTCCTGCTCAGAAATGGGCGATGCCGTATTGGCTGCTTTGTAAGAGGCCGTCTGAAAAAGCGTGGGATCAATCCCGCGCTTTTTTATATGCGAAACTTGAAACCATAAAAAAGGGCGTGTTTTCACACGCCCTTATGTTTTTTCAGACGGCCTTAAGATTGAAAAAATTAACCTCTTTTATGTTTGCCGCCAAAGC
>NZ_JBQCWZ010000782.1:0-665 GCF_051956895.1 Neisseria sp. P0021.S006 | reverse complement strand
GGCTATGATCTGCCTATTCAGCGGATGCTATGCCTTATTCGTCGCCTGGGAAAATGGCGGATTCAGCCATCTCCATGATTTTCAAGCAATAGAGGGCAACGGCATGAGCGCATACCTTCATCAAACCTCCGCCGCCACCATGCAGGCTGAAAAAAACGAGTTGTCGATTTTGCAAAACAACCAAAACAGCTTGGCCTCTTGCGTCGGCATTGAATCTTTATGCGAATACGCCAAGCCGGGCATCTGGGTTGAACATGCCAAATTCTTACAACACAAGGACACGGGCAAATTATTGGTACTTTCGTTGGACTATTTGGAAAACAATGACACCGCAAAAACCCTACACAACCGCTATTCTGCATCGCTCCTACCTCAAGCAGACAGAAAGGAAGCGTGGCATTACGCCTGGCGTACATTTTTGAGCTCAATAATGTTTCTAATGGGCATCAATCTGCTGCCAATGATTTTTACCCTATTTGAGGAAAAGGAAACCGCAGCATAAAAACATGTCGTCTGAAAACATTTTCAGACGGCATGTTTCATTATTAAAGCTTAACGCGGATGAACCATATCGGCAGGAACGACCAATTCGTCAAACTCTTCGCCTGTCAACAAGCCCAATTCGATGGCGGTTTCGCGCAACGATTTGTCGTTTTTGTAGGCGG
>NZ_JBQCWZ010000781.1:0-665 GCF_051956895.1 Neisseria sp. P0021.S006 | reverse complement strand
AACCCCGCCCGACGTGATGAACCACAACTTGGAAACCCATCCAAGCCTGTATAAAAAAGCCCGTCCGGGTGCCAACTACCAACACTCCCTCGAGCTTCTGCGCCGCTACAAAGAAATGATGCCCCATATTCCGACCAAATCCGGCATCATGGTCGGCTTGGGCGAAACAGACGAGGACGTGCGCGAAATCATGCGCGATATGCGTGCCAACAATATCGAGATGATTACCATCGGCCAATATCTGCAACCTTCAGACGGCCACCTGCCCGTCTTACGCTATGTAACGCCCGATCAATTCAAAGTTTTTGAAAAAGAAGCATACGAATTAGGCTTTACCAATGCCGCCATCGGCGCAATGGTTCGCTCCAGCTACCACGCAGACGAACAAGCAGCCGAAGCTTTGCGTGAAACCCACGGCGGTTGCAGCCACCACTAAGGTTTAAATCATATAAGGCCGCCTGAAAAATCAGGTAACTGTTTTTCAGACGGCCTTTATTTATGCAAAACTCTTTAGATTTTCAAAAAATAAACCTTAGTCAGGCCCTATTGAGCCAATCTTAAGTAATATAAAAAAGCGGCTAAACAGGATAAACACTGTTTGCCGCTTTTTGATTTATTTCTTTATTTTACTTCTTCAACAATTTTGCCGCTTCAATCGCATAGTA
>NZ_JBQCWZ010000780.1:0-666 GCF_051956895.1 Neisseria sp. P0021.S006 | reverse complement strand
GTGCCGGAGACGTGATTCCCGAGGTGGTGCGCGTAATTTTTGAACCGCCGCCCAATGCAGGATACCAACATTGCTGTTTCAGACGGCCTGCAAGACGATTTGTTTGCCGAAATACCTTCTGAAACCCGCTCCGAACCGCTTCACAAACCTTACCGCCTGCCCACCCATTGCCCTATCTGTCACAGCGAAATCGAACGCGAAGAAGGCGAAGCGGTTGCCCGATGCAGCGGCGGTATGCTTTGCCAAGCACAACGCGCGCAAGGTTTAATCCACTTCGCCTCACGCAAAGCCATGGACATCGACGGACTTGGACAAAAACAAATCGAGCAACTGGTAGCACAAGATTTGGTTCGTCATTTCGCCGACCTCTACCGCCTCGATATCCCAACCCTGCAAAAAATGAAGGAAACGGCGGATAAAGCGTCAGCTAATGAGGAAGAACCATCAAACAGTGAGATTGAAGACTTTGAAAGCGAGAGCGGCAATGCCCTGCTTAGCAAAACCAGTAAAAAACAGCCAACTAAATGGGCGGAAAACATCCTCGCAGGCATAGAAGCCAGCAAAACGCCTGAACTTGCCCGCTTCCTTTTTGCCCTCGGTATCCGTCACGTCGGCGAACGCACCGCCAAACCGCTGGCGCAGACATTCGGTACACTGGAACAAGTC
>NZ_JBQCWZ010000779.1:0-666 GCF_051956895.1 Neisseria sp. P0021.S006 | reverse complement strand
AAAACAGGTTTTGCGTAATTTGTTGAATTTAAGGCCGTCTGAAAACATGGCCGCCGATCCGGCACAATTCCGCCTGTTGCCTGTCAAAGGCGTGAACTTGGACGTACCGATTACCGTTTTGGCCAACCGCCCCGACCTGCGCGCCGCCGAATACCGCCTGCAAGCGTCGCAACAATCGGTTAACGCGCAAAAACGCAGTTGGTATCCGTCGATTACTTTGGGCGCAAGTTTGAGTACGTCTTCCGATAAAGCGAAAAGCACGTTCAATATCCCCATGTTGGGCGGCTCGGCCACCATCAATCTGCCTTTCCTTAATTGGCAGACCATGAAATGGAAAGACAAAACCGTACAAGCGGAGATGGACAGCGCCAAGCTGAATTTTGAAAAAGCCCTGACCACCGCACTCAACGAGGTCAACACCAATTACCTTGCCTACAAAAACGCGCAGGCCAGCCTTGCCAATCAGGAACAGCGTTATCAGCTGGACAAGAAAAACAGCCATTACTATCAAGTACGCTACCAACACGGTAAAAACGAGTTGAAAGACTGGCTGGAGGCTTTGAATCCAGAATACAGCTCGGCTCAAAACCTGCTGAACCAACGCTATGAAGCCTTAAAATACGAAAATATGGTGTATAAAGCCATGGCGGGACGTTATACGCCGAA
>NZ_JBQCWZ010000778.1:0-666 GCF_051956895.1 Neisseria sp. P0021.S006 | reverse complement strand
GGATTGCGTCATCAATACCGGCAGTGCAGGCGGTTTGGGCAAGGGCCTGAAGGTCGGTGATGTGGTCATCGGCGAAACTGTGGCGCATCATGATGTTGACGTAACGGCTTTTGGTTATGTTTGGGGACAAGTACCGCAACTTCCTGCCGTGTTTGCATCGGATTCAAACTTGATTCGCCAAGCAGAAAAGGCGGCGCAAGTGTTTGACGGAGCGGCTGTCACGCAAGGCCTGATTGTCAGTGGCGACCGTTTTGTGCACAGCAGCGAAGGTGTCGCGGAAATCCGCAGCCATTTCCCAGAAGTAAAAGCAGTGGAAATGGAAGCTGCGGCGATTGCGCAGACTTGTTACCAGTTGGAAGTGCCGTTTGTAATTATTCGCGCCGTCTCCGATTCGGCAGATGAGAAAGCGGACATCAGCTTTGAAGAGTTTTTGAAAACGGCGGCTGTCAGCTCGGCGAAGATGGTGACCGAGATTGTCAAATCGCTATAAAATCATGCAGAAACGTTGAATTTCCGTTAGAATACGGAACGATTCAACCTTATTCTAAGGCCGTCTGAAAACCGAATCCCTGTTTTTTCAGACGGCCTTTCCGACTTTAATTGCATTTATCTTAATAACAATATGAAAAACATACGGAATTTCTCCATTATTGCCCACATCGACCA
>NZ_JBQCWZ010000777.1:0-666 GCF_051956895.1 Neisseria sp. P0021.S006 | reverse complement strand
GGCTGGATACGCAGCCGATCCGGACACAACCTTGATTTGAGCCAGACCGCGTTCAAAGAAGGCGACCGCCTCAAACAAACCCTCGAAGGCCGCACCGTTTTGCCTGTCATCATCTTGGATTCATTGGGCAGAACCTACACGCTCGATGCCGCCGAAATCCCCGGCGGACGCGGTGACGGCGTGCCGGTTTCATCGTTAGTCGAGCTGCAAAACGGTGCGAAACCCGTTGCCATGCTTACCGGTCAGCCCGAACAGCACTACCTGCTCTCAGGCAGTGGCGGCTACGGCTTCATCGCCAAACTGGGCGATATGGTCGGACGCGTGAAAGCAGGCAAAGTGGTAATGACCGTGGACAGCGGCGAAACCGTCCTGCTGCCCGTTGCCGTCTATGCATCTTCGCTCATCAATCCCGACTGCAAAATCGTACTGGCCAGCAGCGACCACCGCCTCTTGGCGTTTTCCATCGGCGAGCTTAAAGTCATGCCTAAAGGCCGCGGTTTGCAGCTGATGTCGTTGGCCGATGGTGCATCTTTGGAACACATTATGGTGACGACCTCTCCTGAGTTTACCGTTGTATCGGTCGGCCGCCGCAGCGCCGAGCATCAGGAAAAACTGCGGATTGCCGATATTGACGGCAAGCGCGGTAAAAAAGGCAAGGTATTGGAA
>NZ_JBQCWZ010000776.1:0-667 GCF_051956895.1 Neisseria sp. P0021.S006 | reverse complement strand
GCGTATACTACACCGACCCTGCCGAAAAAGCCGTCATCGCCGCCGCCCTCAAACGCGAGCAGCAAAAATACCAACAGCCCCTCATCGTCGAAAACGAGCCGCTGAAAAACTTCTACGACGCCGAGGAATACCATCAGGATTACCTGATTAAAAACCCCAACGGCTACTGCCACATCGACATCCGCAAAGCCGACGAACCGCTGCCGGGCAAAACCAAAGCCGCCCCGCAAGGCAAAGGCTTTGACGCGGCAACGTATAAAAAACCCAGCGCTGCCGAGCTCAAACGCCTTCTGACCGAAGAGCAATATCAAGTTACCCAAAACAGCGCGACCGAATACGCCTTCAGCCACGAATACGACCATCTGTTCAAACCCGGCATTTATGTGGACATTGTCAGCGGCGAACCCCTGTTCAGCTCTGCCGACAAATTCGATTCCGGCTGCGGCTGGCCGAGCTTCACCCACCCGATTAACGCCTCTGCCGTTACCGAACACGATGATTTCAGCTACAACATGCGCCGCACCGAAGTGCGCAGCCATGTCGCCGATTCGCACTTGGGACACGTCTTCCCCGACGGCCCGAAAGACAAAGGCGGCCTGCGCTATTGCATCAACGGCGCAAGTTTGAAATTCATCCCTTTGGAAGAAATGGACGCAGCCGGCTACGG
>NZ_JBQCWZ010000775.1:0-668 GCF_051956895.1 Neisseria sp. P0021.S006 | reverse complement strand
GCCCCCCACATACCCGCAAGAATCAGGGCAGTATGCGAGCCTGAGTCGCGAATAGTGTGGAATAGGGTGCCACTTTTTATCCATTCGGATACGGCTGCAGCATCACGATAGCAAATAATAGAATCTGCATCACGGAAAATAACGTATTCAACCTCGGGATCATTGATGGCAAGAAAGCGCCACATTGTACCCGGCCAGTTATCCAACGGTGCGCCAACTTTAATCACTTCGGCACCGTTATTTCTAAATCGTTGAATAGCTTCAGCCGATACAGAATCGTCGACATAAAAACGACATGTCCAACCGGGGAAAAGCACAGGCGCAAGCTGGGTATTTAATACGGCAGGCTCAATATATTTGGAATTATTGCCAAATAAAGAAAAGGAGATAATCCGTTTGCCGTTTTTTGGAGCTGGTGTTGGAGTGATTTCATGTTCTAGGTCTGGGATGGCTTTATCTTTTAGAACCAAAGCCTGATGACCGTAAAACCCGGTTTTTTCCCAGTTATCTAGAGCGCCGTAAGCATGTGCAAGTAAATCCAAAGCAGGAATATAGGTGCTATCCAGCTCTAGCGTTTTCATTTCAGCCTCAATGGCTTTTTCCCATTTCAATTGCTTCAGATAGGCATAAGCAACTTTATGATGATATTCGACAGATTGGGGATTGAG
>NZ_JBQCWZ010000774.1:0-668 GCF_051956895.1 Neisseria sp. P0021.S006 | reverse complement strand
ATATTATCGATACGCCTCAGGATTTGCGCCGTCTGGAGAAAAAACAGCTGCCGCAAGTCGCCGCCGAATTGCGCGAATTTCTGTTGGATTCCGTCGGTAAGACGGGTGGCCATTTCGCCAGTAACTTGGGCGCGGTCGAGCTGACGGTGGCACTGCATTATGTGTACGACACGCCCGAAGACCATTTGGTCTGGGATGTCGGCCATCAAAGCTATCCGCACAAAATCCTGACCGGCCGCAAAAATCAAATGCACACCATGCGCCAATACGGCGGTTTGGCCGGTTTCCCAAAACGCAGCGAGTCGGAATACGACGCGTTCGGCGTAGGCCATTCTTCCACATCCATCGGTGCGGCCTTGGGCATGGCTGTTGCGGACAAACAGTTGGGCAACAACCGCCGCAGCGTTGCCATCATCGGCGACGGAGCCATGACGGCAGGTCAGGCGTTTGAAGCCCTGAATTGCGCAGGCGATATGGATGTCGATTTGCTGGTCATCCTCAACGACAACGAAATGTCGATTTCCCCCAATGTCGGCGCGCTGCCGAAATATCTCGCCAGTAACGTCGTGCGCGATATGCACGGCCTATTGAGCACCATCAAAGCCCAATCGAGCAAAGTATTGGATAAATTGCCCGGTGCGATGGAGCTTGCCCAAAAAGTTGAAAAC
>NZ_JBQCWZ010000773.1:0-670 GCF_051956895.1 Neisseria sp. P0021.S006 | reverse complement strand
CATAGGCAGTGGAAATACCTTTGTAGGTGGCTGTTCCTTTAGCAGGCAGGGTTGTGAAGACAGTTTCATCGCCCAGGCTTTGGTAGCCTTGGTATACATGTCCTTTAGGGTCGGTGTAATACGCGAAGGTTTGATATGTCCAGCCGGCCGCAGAAGGATCATGCAACACAATTTTGGTGCCGTCATCAAAGTTGATAACATAAACGCCATCGAATTGTTTATCGAAGACTAAGCCATTTTTATCAGTGCGGAAGTAGGCTAACTTATCGCTGTCAATTTTATTAAAGGTTGCCAGACCAGTACGATGTTGCAGATTTTTTTGGTATAAAGCGTCTAAGTCTCTAATTTTAGCTTTAATTTCCTTTATTTTGTCATGATCAACTTGGCCAGACTCTGAGTTTTGTTCTTTTTTTAGATTTTCTTTTTCAGCTTCTAACTTCTTATAAAGTTCAACAATACGTTCATCCAAAGTTGATTTGCCGTATGCGAATTCGGTATTTTTCTCTTTGCCCGTTTGTTCGCTGACATCAGTTTGAGTATTGCCTTTTGAATATACTTTGGCAATAACAGAAGCGTAGCTTGTCCATGTAGTTTGGGTTGCGTTGCCATCAGTGGTCTTGTTAAATAACACAACGCCGTCCATTTTGACTTCATCATTGCTGTTAAAGTC
>NZ_JBQCWZ010000772.1:0-670 GCF_051956895.1 Neisseria sp. P0021.S006 | reverse complement strand
GTCTAAATTTATACACTTACATCCTATACATTATGTTTACAGCTTATATGCTGGGGCCGGCGCTGTCTTTTAAAATCGGCGTACCGCGCATCGATAATCCTTTATCGTTGTTGTTCGTATTGATTGGCCTTGCCGTATTCTTTTTGGAGGGCAAGCATATTCCGCGCAAAATTTTTGTCATGCTCTGCGCCCTGGCCGCCATGTGTATTTGGCCGGCCATCCACATGGGCATTACATCGCTGATACCGACTCAATACATGGACATCTTGTTTTTTATGGCGGTGCCGGTTTTTTTCTACTTGTTTTACCAAGTGCTTATGCGCGCTGAAGATCCATTGGGCGTTATTCAGAAGTTTTTATTGGTCTTTGCCCTTTATGTTGCCATTCCACCATTTGTGGAATTGATTACCGGCATTCAGTTTGTCAGTGCCAGTGATGAACTGGCCATTAAAGAAGGCTCGCTCAAAGGGCTGTTTTTCAACCCCAACAACCTTGCTGCCACTGCCGTTTGCCTCGCACCCGCCATCCTATTTTTCTTTCAACTGCAAGGACGCAAACACAAAGAGAAACTACTGGGCTGGGGATTATATTTACTACTAGGTATGGCCATTTTTGTTTGCGTATCACGCACAGCTATTGCCTGCTACCTTTTGATTTCACTCATTTATAT
>NZ_JBQCWZ010000771.1:0-672 GCF_051956895.1 Neisseria sp. P0021.S006 | reverse complement strand
CTCTTGATGAGCCGCTATTTGAAAACCTCATCGTCAATCTGCTTGTTCCGCTTTTGACCGGCGTGGCAGGGAAAACCGATACAACAGAATAGGAGTAAAGTATGGCCAATTATGCAGAATATTTGGATTTTGATACCGAAGAAGACAAATTGAAACAGCAGCAACTCTATCAGGCGACCGAGCTGTCGGCGCAAACGGTAGCGGAGGTCAAAAAGATCAGCCGTCCGCAACACTGGCTGCTTGCCGCTGCGCCATATTGTCCAGATTGCCGCGTGTTTGTGCCGTTTATTCAAAAAATGGCGGAGTTGAACCCCCGTATCCGCATCAACTATATTGCCCGCAGCGATTTCGACGACAGCAGCCGTTTCGATAATCCGTGCCAACAGGAAATCGTCCGCGCCAATCAAAAAATTCCAGCGCTGTTTTTGATGGGGCATGAAGAGGAAGGGCCTGTGTTTAACGAGTTTCCGCAAGTGGTGTTAAACCAAATTGCGGCAAATGAAACCCGTCGCACGGAATTGCGCGATGCGTACCGTGCCGGCGAATTTAATGCCGATATTGAGGCGCAGATTGTAGCGGCGTTGGCATGGGCAGAGCAGCGTTGTTGAGCAAATATTGCCGGTGTGTGCGCCTATGTTTTGAGCTGTTTTGATATTTTGCTTTGTAATAAAA